>NZ_JAUMSQ010000164.1:0-9854 GCF_030519285.1 Mycolicibacterium arseniciresistens | reverse complement strand
GTCCGGCCCGCGGCCAACGTCGCCACCGCCGGTGTCGCCGCCCCGGTGCTGTCGACCCTGGAGGACGTCGCCAGCATCGGCCTGGTGTTCGTCGCGCTGCTGCTGCCCGTGCTGGTGCTGGTCGCACTGGCACTGATGGTGTGGGCGGCGGTCGCGCTGCTGCGCCGCCGGCGACGGCGTCGCCGGGCCGAGGCGGACGCCAGGGTGCTCGAGCCGCGCGCCTGAGCGCCGGGAACGCCGCTGCGCGGCGGGCTAGATCCAGACGCCCTTACCGACGGCGACCACCCCGCCGGCGCTGATCGCGAAGCGTTCGCGGTCCTTCTCCAGGTCGACGCCGACCATCTCCCCCGGCCCGACGACGACGTTCTTGTCCAGGATCGCGTGGCGCACCACCGCTCCCCGCCCGACGCGGGCGCCGGGCATGATGACGCTGCCCTCGACGATCGCGCCGTCGTCGATGACGACGTTGCTCGACAGCACGGAGTTGCGCACCGACGCCGCGGAGATGATGCTGCCTGCGCCGACCACCGACTCCTGCGCGGACCCGCCGTTGACGAACTTCGCGGGCGCCAGGTTGCCGGACTCCCCGCGGATCGGCCAGCGCTTGTTGTAGAGGTTGAACACCGGGTGCACCGACACCAGATCCATGTGGGCGTCGTAGAACGCGTCGAGGGTCCCGACGTCGCGCCAGTAGCCGTGGTCGCGTTCGGTGGCGCCGGGCACCTCGTTGTTGGAGAAGTCGTAGACGGCGGCCATGCCGTCGGACACCAGGCGCGGGATGATGTCGCCGCCCATGTCGTGATCGGAGTGGTCCTCGTCCGCATCGGCGCGGATGGCGTCGATGAGCACCTTGGTGGTGAAGATGTAGTTGCCCATCGACACGAAGGCCTCGTCGGGGTTGTCCGGCGTGCCCGGCGGGTCGGCGGGCTTCTCGACGAAGCTGCGGATGCGCCCGGACTCGTCGGCGTCGATCACCCCGAACGCGGTCGCCTCGGCGCGCGGCACGCGGATGCCGGCCACCGTCGCCCCGGCACCGCTCTCGATGTGGAACTGGACCATCTGCTCGGGGTCCATGCGGTACACGTGGTCGGCGCCGAACACCACGATGTAGTCGGGATCCTCGTCGTAGATCAGGTTCATCGACTGATAGATCGCGTCGGCCGAGCCGGTGTACCACCGCGGGCCGAGCCGCTGCTGTGCGGGCACCGGGGTGATGTATTCGCCGGCCAGGCCGCTGAGGCGCCAGTTCTGCGAGATGTGGCGGTCCAGCGAATGCGACTTGTATTGCGTGAGAACGCAGATCCGCAGGTAGCGGGCGTTGACCAGGTTGGACAGCACGAAGTCGATGAGCCGGTAGGCGCCGCCGAAGGGAACCGCGGGCTTTGCCCGGTCGGCCGTCAGCGGGTAGAGCCGCTTGCCTTCCCCGCCGGCCAGGACGATGCCCAGCACGTGTGGCAATTCCCTCATGACTCAAACCTATCCGCCGGTACCCAACAGGGCCAGCCATTGACCGTTTTGAAGGCCGGTCTGTCAAGGCGTTTGGCACCGGAACCTTCATCGCGTACCCGCCTTGCGGCAGCTTCAAAACAAGCCTGCGGCGGCGCGTCGTGACAACTACCGTCGTAACCATGCGGGTGGCGATGATGACGCGGGAGTACCCACCCGAGGTGTACGGCGGGGCCGGCGTGCACGTGACCGAACTCGTCGCCCAGCTCCGCAGACTGTGCGATGTCGACGTGCACTGCATGGGCGCGGAACGCCCTGGCGCATTCGTCGCGCACCCCGATCCCGCGCTCAAGGGCGCCAATCCGGCGCTGTCGACGCTGTCGGCGGATCTCACGATGGTCAACGGCGCCGGCCAGGCCGACGTGGTGCACTCGCACACCTGGTACGCCGGTCTGGCAGGCCACCTCGCGGCGCTGCTGTACGGCGTTCCGCACGTGCTGACGGCCCACTCGCTGGAGCCGATGCGGCCGTGGAAGGCCGAACAGCTCGGCGGCGGCTACCGCATCTCGTCATGGGTGGAGCGCACCGCCGTGGAGGCCGCCGACGCCGTGATCGCGGTCAGCGCGGGCATGCGCGCCGACGTGCTGCGGACCTACCCGGCGCTCAACCCCGCCCGTGTGCACGTCGTGCGCAACGGCATCGACACCGACGTGTGGTACCCGGCGGAGCCGCAGACCGGCGAATCGGTGCTGGCCGAACTCGGCGTCGACCCGAACCGGCCGATCGTCGCCTTCGTCGGTCGGATCACCCGGCAGAAAGGCGTCGCCCATCTGGTCGCCGCCGCCCACGGCTTCGCCCCCGAGGTCCAACTGGTGCTGTGCGCGGGCGCGCCGGACACGCCGGAGATCGCCGCCGAGGTGACGGCGGCGGTGCAGGAACTGGCACGGGCACGCACCGGGGTGTTCTGGGTGCGCGAGATGCTGCCGATCGGCAAGATCCGCGAGATTCTGTCAGCAGCAACGGTTTTCGTGTGCCCGTCGGTCTACGAGCCGCTCGGCATCGTCAACCTCGAGGCGATGGCGTGCTCGACGCCGGTGGTGGCCTCCGACGTGGGTGGTATCCCCGAGGTGGTCGCCGACCACCAGACCGGGCTGCTGGTGCACTACGACGCCAAGGACACGGCGTTCTTCGAGACCAGGCTGGCCGACGCGGTCAACTCCCTGGTGGCCGAACCGGCCAAGGCCCGCGAGTACGGGCAGGCCGGCAGGCAGCGCTGCATCGAGGAGTTCTCCTGGGCGCACATCGCCGAGCAGACCCTGCAGATCTACCAAGACGTCTGCCCGTAGCGGGGCCGGAGCCGGCCGGCCGACTAGCTGGTGACGCCCTTGAGTTCGTCGCCCAAGGCGGCCGCCTCGTCGGGTGTGAGTTCGACGACGAGTCGACCACCGCCTTCAAGTGGTACCCGCATCACGATGCCGCGCCCCTCCTTGGTTGCTTCCAGAGGACCGTCGCCGGTCCGGGGCTTCATCGCCGCCATCGAGTGCTCCCTCCACCATGAACCTTCCCGCCAAGTGTGGCTGCGCCACACCTGGTCGGCCGGGCTGCCCACTCGTCGGCAGCACCCGGCGCTGAACTGCTACGACCTCCATTGTTCCCTATCCACCGGGGTGGATGTGCAAGACCCGTCGATGACGCGCCCGCGACGCCGCCAAGATCAGTCCGCGACGGCCCCGGTGCGCTGCCCAGCGGCGGCCGGAACCCAGCAGTCCGCGACGTGGTCGTCGACCATCCCGGTGGCCTGCATCAACGCATACGCCGTCGTAGGACCGACGAACCGGAACCCGCGCCGCTTGAGCTCCTTGGCCATCGCGGTGGATTCCGGTGTGACAGCGGGGACCTGCGAGAGGTCGGCGGGCCGCGGCCGGGCCGCCGGCGCGAAGGACCACAGCAGTTCGCCGAGGTCCTCTCCGGCGTCGGTGAGGTCGGCGACCGCGCGCGCGTTGGCGATGGTGGCGGCGATCTTCGCGCGGTTGCGCACGATCCCGGTGTCGGCCAGCAGACGGTCGACGTCCCGGTCGGTGAACCGGGCGACCTTCTCGGCGTCGAAGCCGGCGAAGGCACGCCGGAAGTTGTCCCTCTTGCGCAGAATGATCAGCCAGGACAACCCGCTCTGGAAGGCCTCGAGGCTGATGCGCTCGAACAGCGCGCCCGCGTCGTGCAGCGGCACGCCCCACTCGGTGTCGTGGTAGTCGCGGTAGAGGGCGAAATCCGGCGGCGCCAGCCGGCTCTGGTCGATCCAGCCGCACCGCGTCCGGCCGTCGTCCTCGCTGGGCGTGCTCACGGCTGGTCCGGCTCGCCCGACGGCGCGGCGTGCGCCCCGGCCTCGGCGGGGTCCCGCCGGGCCCCGGTGTCCGCGTCGAGTCCGTGCGCACCGCGCACCGCGGCCAGTTCACCGCGCAGCTGGTCGAGCTCCTGGCCGAGCCGGTCGAGCACCCAGTCGACCTCGCTGGCCTTATAGCCGCGCAGGGTCTGGGTGAACTTGAGCGCCTCGACGTCCACGCCGGTGACGCCGGAGGCGGGCAGCACGGTGGCCGTGGTGTCGCGGGGCAGGGGCGGCAACGACTCCCCCCGGCCGAACAGCACGCTGCCCACCGCGAAGAGCACGATGGCCACCAGCACCAGCACGACCAGATACAGCAGGATCAGGGTCACGTCCCCGATACTGCCTGACCGGTGTGACAGCCCGCGAGAAGGTCAGCGGGGACGCAGCGTCACCATCGGTGGCCGGTCCTCCAGCGACACCCCGGACGAGCGCGGCGTGTAGCCGTCACCGTCGGCGAAGAACTGGGTGAGCCCCACGCCGGAGTCGGTGATGCCGCACCGGGTGAGCAGGGTGGCGATCACCTGCCGGCTCATGGACGCCAGTTCGGTCAGCGGACGGTTGCGGTGCACCCGCACGCCGAGATTCACCTGGGCCAGCGCGTCGAGGCCGAGCCGGTCGTAGGCGTCGACCAGCAGGCCGATCTCCACCCCGTAACCCGGGGCGAACGGCACCGCTGTCAGGAGCTCGCGAGTGCCCGCGTACTCGCCGCCCAACGGCTGGAGCACGCAGGTCAGTTCGGGGCGCAGCGAGGCCAGCAGCGGACGCGCCACCAGTTCGGTGACCCGGCCGCCGCCGTTGGCGTCCTCACTGCCGCTCACCTTGAGCGGACGGCGGTAGAAGCCCTTGACCAGGTGCACGCCGTCGCAGGTGAGCAGCGGCCCCAGCAGTTTCGGCACGAACATCGGATCGGGGTCGATCAGGTCGGAGTCGACGAACGCGATCACGTCGCCTGTGGTGGCCGCCAGCGACCGCCACAGCACCTCGCCCTTGCCCGGTTGCGGCGCCACCTCGGGCAGCGCCGACTCACGGCTGATCACCCGCGCACCGGCGGCCATGGCGCGGATGGCGGTGTCGTCGGTGGAGCCGGAGTCCAGCACGATCAGTTCGTCGACGAGGCCGCCGAGCAGTGGCGTGATGGTCTCGACCACGCTGGCCACCGTCGCCTCTTCGTTGAGCGCGGGCAGCACCACCGAAACGGTGCGGCCGGCCTTGGCGGCCTCGAGTTCGGCGACGGTCCACGACGGTCGGTTCCAGCTGTGGTCGGCGAGCCAGCGGTGCCGTGCGATCGCGTCGGCGTCGGTCAGGTCGGCCGTCAGATCAGATATCGCAGTCATGCCAGTCCCCTCACCGTGCGCGTCGGTGGACGCACGCCCTGTATCGACGCGACCATCTCCAGTACGCGTCGAGTGGGTCCGACCTCGTGCACACGGAACATAGCCGCTCCTGCCGCCGCCGCGAGTGCGGTGGCGGCGAGCGTGCCCTCCAGGCGTTCGGTCAGACCCACACCGAGAGTCTCCCCGACGAAGTCCTTGTTGCTCAGGGCCATCAGGACCGGCCATCCAGTTTTTACAAGGTCTTCCACGTGACGCAACAAAGTAAGACCGTGGTAAGTGTTCTTGCCGAAATCGTGCGTCGGATCGATCAGCACGCGGTCTTTCGGGACTCCGGCGGCGACGGCCCGTTCGGCCGACTGCGTCACCTCGGCGATGACGTCGTCGACCACTCCGCGCTCGGATATGCCGTAGTGCACACGGAATGGCCTGGTCCGCGGGACGGCGCCGCCGGTGTGCGAGCACACCAGCCCCGCGCCGAATTCTGCGGCCACCTCGGGCAGGTCCCGGTCGTGCCCGCCCCAGGTGTCGTTGATCAGGTCGGCGCCCGCCGCGCACGCGGCCTTGGCCACCTCGGCGCGCCAGGTGTCGACGCTGATCACGATGTCCGGGTACGCGCCGCGCAGCCACTCGATGAACGGAACGACGCGCGCGATCTCCTCGGCCGCGTCGACCACCATTCCGGGCCCGGCCTTCACCCCGCCGATGTCGACGACGTCGGCGCCGTCGGCGATCACGCGGTGCGCGGCCTGCTTGGCGGCGTCGTCGCTGAAGGTGGCGCCGCGGTCGTAGAACGAGTCCGGCGTGCGGTTCACGATCGCCATGATCAGTGCCCGGTCACCGGCGACCGGGCGGCCGAGAAAATTCGCCGCCACGCGTCCAGGCTAACGACGCCCGCGATTTGGGCGCGGTTACGTTCGCTCAGCGAACGAAACCGCGCCCAAATCACGCGGCTACTTCGGCTTCTTGCCGTCCTTCACCTCGGCCAGGTACTCGTCGTAGTACTCGACGTAGCCCTCGTCCTTGCCGGACAGCACGTAGATCGGATCCTCGATGTCGTTCGCCTCTTCGTCGCCCTCGCCGGAGTTGCCGCCATAGCCCTCCTTGCGCAGGTCGACCTTCTGGCTCTTGAACGTGGAGGTGTGCGCGAGTTCCTCGACCACCCGCACGAACAGCGGCACCGCATACGGGGGCAGCTTGTCGAACGCAGCCTTCGCCAGCGCCTTGCCGTCGAACTCCTTGCCGTCCTTGAGCTGGACGGCCACCATGCCCGCCTTGCCGCCGGTGTCGGGCACCTCGACGCCGAACACCGTGCACTCCTCGACCTGCGGGTCGCTGGAGACCGCGGCCTCGACCTCGGTGGTGGCGACGTTCTCGCCCTTCCAGCGGAACGTGTCGCCCAAGCGGTCGGTGAACGCGGCGTGCCCGAAGCCCTGCGACCGCATCAGGTCTCCGGTGTTGAACCAGACGTCACCCTTCTTGAATGCGTCGCGGACGAGTTTCTTCTCCGACTCCTTCTCGTCGGTGTAGCCGTCGAACGGCTGGAAGTTGCTCACCTTGGACAGCAGCAGGCCCGGCTCACCGTTCTTGACCTTCTTGACCCGGCCCTTGTCGTCGCGCACCGGGTCACCGGATTCCTCGTCGTATTCGACGAAGGCGACGGGCGTCGGGCAGATGCCGGTGGTCTTGTCGACATTGAAGAAGTTGACGAAGGCGGTGTTGCCCTCGCTGGCGGCGTAGAACTCACACACCCGGTCGATACCGAACCGCTCGGTGAAGTCGTCCCAGATCGCGGGCCGCAACCCGTTGCCGCCGATCACCCGCACCCGGTGCTTGCGGTCGGTGTCCTTCTCGGGCTGGTTGAGCAGGTAGGTGCAGATCTCGCCGATGTAGACGAACGCGGTCGCGTCGTACCGAATCACGTCGTCCCAGAATTTCGACGCGGAGAACGACTTGCCGAGCGCGAGCGTCGCGCCAGAGTTGAGCACCGCCGACAGCGCCACTGTCAGCGCGTTGTTGTGATAGAGCGGCAGGCAGCAGTACAGGGTGTCGTCGCTGTTGAGTCGCATGCCGAGGCCGCCGAACCCGGCGAGTGCGCGCAGCCAGCGGTAGTGCGTCATCACGCTGGCCTTGGGCATTCCGGTGGTGCCGGAGGTGAAGATGTAGAACGCCTTGTCCTTGGCCAGCACGGCCGACGCGGTGGAGGGGTTCTCGGTCGGTGCCTCCGCCGCGAGCCGCTTGAGTTCGTCGAGGGTGAGCAGCGCATCGGTGTCCGCGCCGCTCTCCTTGATCGGATCGACGAAGTCCGGGTCGGCGACGACCACGGTCGCCGAGAGCAGGCCGAGGCTGTGCTCGAGCACGTCGCCGCGCTGGTTGTAGTTGAGCATCCCGGAGATGGCGCCGCACTTGACCGCCGCGAGCATGATCAGCACCGGTTCCGGGGAGTTCTTCAGCATGATGCCGACGACGTCGCCGTGGCCGACGCCGCGGGCCGCGAGCACCGCCGCGTAGCGGTTGACCGTCTCGTTCGCCTCGCGGTAGGTGAGCTCCTGGTCCTCGAACTTCAGGAACAGCTTGTCGCCGTAGCGGGCCGCCCGGTCCTGGAAAACCTTGCCGATCGAGGTCTTGGCCGACGGGCGGGCGCCGAAGCCGGTCACCACACCCCGCACGATCGTCGGCGCATCCATCAGTAGGCCCGGCACGCGGCTGGCGATGTCGAGCAGCCCCACGCTGCTGCGGGTGCCGGATTTCTCGTCGGTCATGCGGTGCGTCCCCTCCGGTGGTCGTATGTGCGCAACACCCTATCCCCGCATGTGACTGCCATCACCCGGCCGGTGCGCATACCGCCATGGCGGCGTCGACGTCGTCGACGACAACCAGCCGGTCCAGCGCCCCGGGGGCGACATAGCCGCTGTCGACCAGGCCGTGCAGCCACGCCAGCAGGCCGGCGTAGTGCCCGAACGGGTCGAGCATGACCAGGGGTTTGGTATGCATACCCAAATATCCGGCGGTCCAGGCTTCGAAGAATTCCTCGAGCGTGCCGATGCCACCGGGCAGCGCGACGAAGGCGTCGGCGCGGTCCTCCATCACCTGCTTGCGCTCCCGCATGGTGTCGGTCACGACGAGTTCGTCGGCCTCGACGTCGGCCAGCTCGCGGTGCACCAGCGCCTTGGGGATCACGCCGATGGTCCGGCCGCCGCGCGAGCGCGCCCCGTCGGCGACAGCGCCCATCGCCGAGACGTTGCCCCCGCCGGACACCAGCGTCCAGCCGCGGTCGGCGATCGCCGCCCCCACCCGGGTGGCGAGGTCCATCAGTTCGGGGTGCGTCGGACCCGACGCGCAGTACACGCACACCGCCCACTGGCGGTCGGCGACGGGATCAAGTGGGGATGACACCCCGACAACGTAGACGAGGGACGCCGGGCCCGACGAGCGGCCGACCCGCACGAGCGGCGCCGGCCCGTAGGAGCGGCGGGCATCGGGATTCCGCGGTCGCTGTTGAGCTGCGGGCCATAGGATCCGGCGGTGCCTGTCGACTGGGTGACCACTGACCACGAACCGGCGCTGCGGGCGCTCGAGGCGGGCCTGCGGGACCGCGGCGGCGTGGTGCTGATCGGTCCGGCCGGGGTCGGTAAGACCACGCTGGCGCGGCGGACGGTCGAGCGCCTCGGGCCTGCCGACTGGGTGATCGCGACGGCGCCGGCAGGCGCGGTGCCCTTCGGCGCCTTCCGCGACGTCGTCGACATCCCGGCGCGGGGCAAGACGGCGGCCGTGCTGCGGTCCGCCGAGGCGGCGCTGGCCGGGCGGCTGATCGTGGTCGACGACGCGCACCTGCTGGACCGGCTGTCGGCGACCCTGCTGCACCGGCTCGCGGTGGGTGGCAAGACGCGGCTGGTCGTCACGGTCGGCGGCCCAGCGACCGACGAGGTGGCCGCGCTGTGGAACGACGACCTGCTGGCCCGGGTGCACGTGGACCCGGCGGCTCACGATGATGCCCGGCTGGAGACCCAGGTGGCGGAGTTCCTGGCCGACCTGCCCGCGGCCACCCGCAGAGCGGTGCACTACCTGGTGGTCACCGATCCGGTGCCGCTGCCGGTGCTGCTGGCGCTGGTGGGTGACGACGCTGTCGCCGACGCACGGCGTCACGGTCTGATCGACGTCGATGGCGAGCTGGTGCGGGCCGGGCACCCGCTGTTCGTCGACGCGGCCCGCGACGAACTGGGCGGACCGGATCTGCGCCGGATGCGCACCGAACTCGTGGAGCGGCTGGCCGCCGCCGGGCCGGGCGGGGTGGTCGACCGGCTGTGGATGGCCGTCCTGGCGGCCGAGAGCGACTTCGAGCTGCCGGGCGACGTCATGGCCGAGGCAGCGGCCGAGGCGCTGCGGTTGGGCGACCTCGACCTCAGCGAGCAGCTGGGCCGGGCGGCGGTCACCCCGGCCAGCGGGCTGGCCACCCGGCTCCCCCTGGCCTACGCGCTGGCATGGCAGGGCCGCGGCCGCGACGCCGACGCCGTGCTGGCCGCGATCGATCCCGCCGGACTCAGCGAGGACGACCTGATGGAGTGGGCGCTGCCGCGGGCGGCGAACCAGTTCTGGATGCTGTCGGAGCCGGAACGCGCGACGGCGTTCCTGCGCACGGTGCGCGGCCGGGTGTCCGCGCCGGGCGCCCGCGCGACGGTCGATGCGCTGTCGGC
>NZ_JAUMSQ010000163.1:0-20740 GCF_030519285.1 Mycolicibacterium arseniciresistens | reverse complement strand
CCGGGCATGCGGGCGGCCGCCCGGGCGTTCGCCGCCACGCCGGCCCCGCTGCTGCGCTGGGGCGTCGCTCAGTTCGACCCCGACGTGCGGGCGCCGCTCGTCATCGGCAACACCGTCGTCTCGAGCGTCGACAGGGGGGCCGCCGACCTGAGCTTCGGAGGCGCGCCGGTCGTGGTCACCACCGGGTTCCCCGAACTCTCGCCGATGGTGGGACTGGCCCACGGTGTGCACGGCATCGGCGACACCATCGCCGTCAGCGTGCATGCCGCCGAGTCGGCGATCGGGGACGTCGACGCCTACACGGCCCGGCTGGCCGCGGCGCTGGGCTGAGAGGCGCGCAGCGATGCGATCCCCACGTCGAGCGCGGCCTCCAGGTAGCTCAGGTCGCCGGTGCTGAGCAGCACCGACACCCCGCCCTGGATGCCGGCCAGCAGGGCCGCAGCGGCACGCTGCGGATCCACCGACGCGGCGATCTTGTTCTGCGCCTGCATCGTCCGTACGCCGGCCTCGATCTCCATCCGCCAGCGGTCGATCAGCGTCGCCGTCACCGCGTGCGCGCCGGGCGTGCGGCCGATCTCGGACATCACCGTGGACAGCGGACACATCCGGCCCTGCCTGCGGTACCGCTCGACCACCACGTCGCGCCAACGCTGCCAGGCCGCCCACGACGTCAGCCTGCTCAGATGCGGCTGCTGGTCGGACAGCACCCGGTCGGCCTTCTGCGCGGCGACGGCGAGCAGCAGTTCTTCCTTGCCGCCCGGGAAATAGTGGAACAGCTGACTCTTCGAGGTCGCGGTGCGAGCCAGCACGTCGTCGAGCGTGGTGGCGACCGCACCGCTGAGGCGGATCTCGGCTGCGGCGCCGTCGATGATCCGCTGCCGGGTGGCGCGTCCCTTCGCGGTGAATTTCTGGACTTGCGGGTCCATTTTCATCGGCGCAGTGTCGGACTCATGAGCACAAACGATACGCGGCTTGCGGGCCGCACCGCGCTGGTCACCGGCTCCACCGGTGGCCTCGGAACAGCCATCGCACGGGCGCTCGCCGACGCCGGTGCCTTCGTCGTCGTGTCCGGCCGCAACAAGCAACGTGGCGACGCGGTCGTCGCCGAAATCCGCACCGCAGGAGGCGAAGCAACCTTCGTCACGGCCGATCTGAGCGGGGGAGCGGAGTCCGTCCAAGCGCTGGCCGAGCACGCCGTCGCTGCCGCGGGCGGCCGGCTCGACATCCTCGTCAACAACGCCGCGACCCTGTTGATGCCGAAGCCGACGTCCGACATCACCGAGCATGAACTGCGGGAGGTGTTCGGCGTCAACGTGTTCGCACCGCTTCTGCTGACCGGATTGCTCGCGCCCGCGATGGCCGAGCGCGGTGAGGGCGCGGTCGTCAACATCGGATCCAACACGGGCCTGCGCGGCAGCGCCGGTTCGGCCGTGTACTCGGGCAGCAAGGCGATCGCCCACTCCTTCACCAAGTCGTGGGCCGACGAGTACGGGCCGTCGGGGGTTCGGGTCAACGCCGTGGCGCCCGGACCGATCGCCACCGAACGCGCGGTGGAGTTCGCCGAGCACGTCGGGCCGATGCTGGCGCGCATCCCTTCGCGGCGGATGAGCACCCCCGAAGAGGTCGCCGCCGCGGTGGTGTTCCTCGCCGCCGACGACGCGTCGAACATCCACGGCGCTGTGCTGTCCATCGACGGGGGGTGGGCAGCCGTGTGACAGATGCCCTAGATTCTGTTACGTGGATGCCTACGATTTCGTCCTTCTGGTGCTGCGCGTCGTGCTCGGCCTGACCATGGCCGCCCACGGCTACAACAAGTTCTTCGGCGGTGGGCGCATCCCCGGCACCGCGGGCTGGTTCGAGAGCATCGGCATGAAGCCGGGCACGTTCCACGCCCGGGTGGCCGCCAGCACGGAGATGGCCGCGGGCATCGGCCTTGCCGTCGGGCTGCTCACCCCGGTGCCTGCCGCAGGGTTCGTGGCGCTGATGCTGGTCGCCGCCTGGACGGTGCACCGCCACAACGGCTTCTTCATCGTCAAGGAAGGCTGGGAGTACAACCTGGTCCTGGCCGTGACGGCCGTCGCGATCGCCGGAATCGGCGCGGGCAAGCTGAGCCTGGACTACGTGCTGTTCCACGGCACCCCCGTCTGGGATTACGTGCAGGGCTGGGGCGGCCTGGCCGTCGCGGTGGTCCTCGGCCTGGCCGGCGGCATCGGGCAGCTGGCGATCTTCTTCCGGCCGCCCGCCAAGACCGCGGGCTGATCCCGGCCCGGCGCGAGCCGGCGATGCGACGGTCATCGGACCAAGTGGGACCACGGGACTAGAACACGTTCTAATCTGTCCGGCATGGGTTTTCTCAAACAGGACGCGCCCGTCGTCGACTATGCCGAATGGAGCAAGGGCACCCGCGCCGAGAGGATCGTGCCGATGGCCCGGCACTGGGCCGAGGTCGGCTTCGGCACGCCGGGCGTGCTGCACCTGTTCTACGTCGTCAAGATCCTGCTGTATGTGCTGGTCGCCTGGCTGATCGTGCTCAGCACCGACGGCATCGACGGGTTCACCGCCGTGGCCACGTGGTACGCCGAGCCGATCGTCTTCCAGAAGGTCGTGCTGTACACGATGCTTTTCGAGGTGGTCGGCCTCGGCTGCGGCTTCGGACCGCTCAACAACCGGTTCTTCCCGCCGATGGGCTCCATTCTGTACTGGCTGCGGCCGAAGACCATTCGTCTGCCACCGTGGCCCGATCGCATCCCGCTGACCAAGGGCGACAGCCGCACCCCGTTCGACGTCGCGGTCTACGGCGCGCTGCAGGTGATGCTGGTGGTCGCGCTGTTCTCCGACGGCACCGGTCCCATCCCGGAACTCGGCACCGAGGTCGGCGTGCTGCCGATCTGGCAGACCGCGGCCGTGCTGGGCCTGCTCGCCGTCATCGGCCTGCGCGACAAGGTGATCTTCCTGGCCGCCCGCGGCGAGGTGTACGCCTCCCTCGCGGTGTGCTTCCTGTTCAGCGGCGCCGACATCATCATCGCCGCCAAGCTGGTGTGCCTGGTCATCTGGCTGGGGGCGGCGACGTCGAAACTCAACAAGCACTTCCCGTTCGTCATCTCGACGATGATGAGCAACAACCCGGTGTTCCGCCCGCGCTGGATCAAGCGCAGGTTCTTCGAGCACTTCCCCGACGACCTGCGGCCGGGCCGGGCCTCGCGCTGGCTCGCCCACTTCAGCACCGCCGTCGAGGGACTCGTACCGCTGGTGCTGTTCTTCAGCCACGGCGGCTGGGCCGGTGCGATCGCGGCGTTCATCATGCTGGTGTTCCACTTCGGCATCCTGTCGTCGATCCCGATGGGGGTGCCGCTGGAGTGGAACGTCTTCATGATGTTCAGCGTGCTGGCGTTGTTCGTCGGCCATGCCGGCATCGGCCTGAGCGACCTGCAGAGTCCATGGCCGATCGTGCTCTTCGCCGTCGTCGCCGGCACCGTCGTGCTGGGGAACCTGTTCCCGCGCAAGGTGTCCTTCCTGCCCGGCATGCGGTACTACGCGGGCAACTGGGACACCACGCTGTGGTGTGTGAAGCCGTCGGCGGCCGAGAAGATCACCGCAGGCCTCGTCGCGATCGCCGCCATGCCCGCCGCGCAGATGGAGAAGTACTACGGCAGCAAGGAGACCGCGGAGATGTACCTCTACATGGGGTACGCGTTCCGGTCGTTCAACAGCCACGGCCGGGCCATGTTCGCACTGGCGCACCGCGCCATGGCCGGGCACAACGAGGACGACTACGTGCTGACCGACGGCGAGCGCATCTGCAGCACGGCGATCGGGTGGAACTTCGGCGACGGCCACATGCACAACGAGCAGCTGATCGCCGCCATGCAGAAGCGGTGCCACTTCGAACCGGGCGAGGTCAGGGTCGTTCTCATCGACGGCCAGCCCATCCACCGGCAGCGCCAGGAGTACCGACTGGTCGACGCGGCCACCGGCGAGTTCGAACGCGGCTACGTGGAGGTGGCCGACCTGGTGACGCGGCAACCGTGGGACGACACCGCGCCGGTGCACGTCACGTGGCAGAAGGACGGCGCCGACGCTACGTGATCTGAGCTTGACACCCCAGCACGTCGGGGGTGATCCGCAAGCTCCTCACCCCATCACGTCGCGGACCTTGACCGTCTCCAGTCCCTGCAGCAGCAGGCCCCGGGCCGTGTCGAGGTGCTTGCGCCAGTGCGCCTCGGCGGCCGCGCCGTCACCCGAGCGCATCAACTGCAACAGCCGGCGGTAGGACCGCATCAGCTTCTCGTAGTCGGCCTTCGACGGCGGATTGCTCTCGCTCATCGCGAAGGCGGTGTGGCGCACCGTGATCTCGTGCAGCATGCCCGCCATGATGTTGAGCGTCGCGTTGCCCGACAGCTCGACCATCCGGCGGTGGAACTCGCCGGTGGTCTCGGCCAGCCGGCCGGTGTCCCAGCCGATCGGCACGTCCTCGGCCAGCGTCCGTTCCAGTTCGTCGTAGGCGGCGGTGTCACCGGCCTCGGTGAGCAGCCGCACGGCCATCGGCTCGATGCCCGACCGGGCCGTCATCACGTCGGCGATCGTCGCGCCGCTCAGTTCGAGCAGCAGCCCCGCGGGCCGGGCGACGATCTCCGCCCCGGGGACGCGCACCCTGGCTCCGGTGCGCGAACCGCGGCGCACCTCGACCAGGCGCTCGGACTCGAGCACGCGGACGGCCTCGCGCAGCGTCGGGCGGCTGACGCCGAAGTGACTCATCAGCTCGGCCTCGTTCGGCAGGAAGTCGCCGTCCTTGAGCTGACCGTCGACCACCATCCGGCGCAGCGTCCCCGCCACCAGCTCGGCGGTCTTGGGGGAGCGCACGGTGTTCCCCGACATCACGGCACTCGCCCCCATCATCGGAGCCAGTGGTGTGGTTCGAGGCACGCGTTCTCTTTCGGTTCGGTGTTTGACCTGGTAAGCAGGCCAGCTGTACAACTCAGTAAACCATGTGCGGCCGGGCGGCGGGCGCGAGTCCGACTCTACCAACCAGTAGGTTGACCTAGTAAACCTACTCGTCTACCTTCGGTGGCAAGCTCATCAGGGCCCTGCCCGGGCTCCCAGGTCGCGTTCAAAGGAGAACTTCCATGGCTGAAGCCGTCATCGTCGAGGCCGTGCGGTCGCCCGTCGGCAAGCGCAACGGCGGTCTGTCGGGGGTGCACCCCGCCGAACTCTCCGCGCAGGTGCTCAACGGCCTCGTCGAGCGCGCCGGCGTGGACCCGGCACTGGTCGACGACGTCATCTGGGGCTGTGTCATGCAGGCCGGCGAGCAGGCGCTCGACATCGCCCGCACGGCGCTGCTGACGGCCGGCTGGCCCGAGTCGGTGCCCGGTGTGACCGTGGACCGCCAGTGCGGGTCGAGCCAGCAGTCGGTGCACTTCGCCGCCGCAGGCGTGGTCGCCGGCCACTACGACGTCGTCGTCGCCGGTGGTGTCGAGGCCATGTCGCGCACACCGATGGGCGCATCGCTGGCCAGTGGTGGCAACCCGTACCCGCAGGGCTTCAAGGACCGCTACCAGCAGACCCCGAACCAGGGGATCGGCGCCGAGATGATCGCCGAGCAGTGGGGTCTCGACCGCGCGACGCTCGACCAGTTCTCTCTCGACTCGCACGAGAAGGCCGCCGCTGCGCAGGATTCCGGCGCGTTCGACGACCAGATCGTGGCGATCAAGGACCAGGACGGCAACCCGGTGCTCAAGGACGAGGGCATCCGTCGCGGCACCACCCTCGAGAAGATGGGTCAGCTCAAGCCGGCGTTCAAGGAAGACGGCGTGATCCACGCCGGCAACTCCTCGCAGATCTCCGACGGATCGGCGGCGCTGCTGTTCATGTCCGCCGAGAAGGCCAAGGAGCTCGGCCTCAAGCCGCTGGCCAAGGTGCACACCGCGGTGCTGGCGGGCGCCGACCCGGTGATCATGCTGACCGCCCCGATCCCGGCCACCCAGAAGGCGCTCAAGCGATCGGGCCTGACCATCGACCAGATCGGCGCGTTCGAGGTCAACGAGGCCTTCGCTCCCGTGCCGCTGGCCTGGCTCAAGGACATCGGCGCCGACGAGAAGAACCTCAACCCCAACGGCGGCGCGATCGCGCTGGGTCACCCGCTCGGCGGTTCGGGTGCGCGCATCATGACCACGCTGCTGTACCACATGCGGGACAAGGGAATTCAGTACGGCCTGCAGACCATGTGCGAGGGCGGCGGCCAGGCCAACGCCACCATCCTCGAGCTGCTGTGACAGGAGCCGACACCACGACGGCCCCCGGCGCCCTCGTCGAGCGCCGGGGCAGCGTCATGGTCATCACCATCAACCGGCCGGAGGCGCGCAACGCCATCAACTCGGCCGTGTCGATCGCCCTGGGCGACGCACTCGAGCAGGCTCAGCAGGATCCGGATGTCCGGGTGGTCGTGGTCACGGGGGCGGGTGACAAATCCTTCTGTGCAGGAGCCGATCTCAAGGCGCTGTCGCGGGGCGAGAACATCGGTCACCCCGACCGGCCCGCTTGGGGCTTCGCCGGATACGTCCGCCACTTCATCGACAAGCCGACGATCGCCGCGGTCAACGGCACTGCGCTCGGCGGTGGCACCGAGCTCGCACTCGCGAGCGATCTCGTCGTCGCCGGTGAGAGTGCCAAATTCGGTCTGCCGGAGGTCAAGCGGGGACTGATAGCGGCCGCGGGCGGGGTGTTCCGTCTCGTCGAGCAGATCCCGCGCAAGGTCGCGCTGCAGATGATGTTCACCGGAGAACCGATCACCTCGGCCGAGGCGCTGAAGTGGGGCCTGATCAACGAGGTGGTGCCCGACGGCGAGGAAGGCGCAGTGCTCGACGCCGCGCTGGCACTGGCCGAACGGATCACCGTCAACGCTCCGCTGGCCGTGCAGGCCAGCAAGAGGGTCGCCGTCGGCGCCGACGACCGCGTCGTGGCAGACGACGAGCCCGGCTGGACACGCACGAGGCGCGAAGTCGCCGTCGTCTTCAGCTCCGAGGACGCCAAAGAAGGACCGCTGGCCTTCGCGCAGAAGCGCGAGCCAGTATGGAAAGCCAAGTGAGGAAACAACAATGAAGAGAACGATCTACGACGCCGAGCACGAGGCCTTCCGCGACACCGTGCGAGGCTACATCGACAGTGAACTCGTCCCGAACGCCGAGAAGTGGGAGGCCGACCGCCTCGTGGACCGGTCCGCCTACGTGGCGGCGGGCAAGCACGGGCTGATCGGGTTCAACATGCCCGAGGAGTTCGGCGGCGGCGGCACCGACGACTTCCGGTTCAACGCGATCATCGACGAGGAGATCGCCAAGTCCGGCGTACCCGCACCCGCACTGAGCCTGCACAACGACGTCGTCGGCCCGTACTTCAAGGACCTGACCAACGACGAGCAGAAGCAACGCTGGCTGCCCGGCATCACCAGCGGCGAGACCATCATCGCGGTCGCGATGACCGAACCGGGCGCGGGCAGCGACCTGGCCGGCATCCGCACCTCGGCGGTCCGGGACGGTGACGACTGGATCGTCAACGGCTCCAAGACCTTCATCTCGTCGGGCATCAACTGCGACCTGTGCGTCGTGGTCGCCCGCACCGACCCGGAGGCCGGGCACAAGGGCTTCTCGCTGCTGGTCGTCGAGCGCGACATGCCCGGCTTCACCCGTGGCCGCAAGCTCGACAAGATGGGCCTGCATGCCCAGGACACCTCCGAGCTGCACTTCGAGAATGTGCGGGTGCCGAACGCCAACGTGCTCGGCAAGGAGGGCCGCGGCTTCTACCACCTGATGACGAACCTGCCGTCCGAGCGGCTCTCGATCGCCATCTCCGCGATCGCGGGCGCACGCGAAACCTGGCGGCAGACACTGCAGTACGCGAAGGACCGCAAGGCGTTCGGGCAGTCCATCGGCAGCTTCCAGCACAACCGGTTCCTGTTGGCCGAGATGGACACCGAGCTCGACGTCACCGAGCAGTACATCGACCGCTGCCTGCAGGGTGTCGTCGACGGCGAGCTGACCGCGGTCGAGGCCGCCAAGGCGAAGTGGTGGGCCACCGAGGTGGCCAAGAAGGTCGTCGACCGGTGTGTGCAGCTACACGGTGGCTACGGCTACATGATGGAGTACCGCGTCGCGCGCGACTACGTCGACGGACGCATCCAGACGATCTTCGGTGGCACCACCGAGATCATGAAGGAGATCATCGGCCGCGATCTCGGCCTGTAGCCAACGAATTCGGCGCGCTCACGTTCGTTCACCGAACGCGAGCGCGCCGAAATCTATGAACAGCTAGCCGATCGGCGCGTCCGCGGCGGGCATCTCCGCCGGCAGGGGCGTCGTCGGGGTCGTCGTGGTGGTGGTGCTGGTCGGCGACTTCGGCGTCGGGGTGAGCGCCTCCGGCGGGGCGGCCGGGTCGAGCACCGTGTCGATCAGGTAGATCCGCGCGTTCTGGGCGGGGATGCCGCCGCAGATCACCTTGGCGGTGTCGTTGACCTTGATGTCGCCGTTGGTGCCCTCGACCTTGATCTCGGCGCCCTGCTGGGTGGGCCGCTGACCCTTCACGTCGGCGGGGCCGAGCAGGCCGAGGAAGACGTGGTAGTAGTCCAGGTCCGTCAGCGCGTTCGCGTTCGTCTTGAGGTTCTCGAGCTGCTCGGGCGGCAGCTTCGCGAACGCCTCGTCGGTCGGCGCGAAGACGACGTATGGGCCGTTGTCGAGCACCCCGGTGATGTTGACGGCGGGGTTCAGCTGACCCGACACCGCGGAGTTGAAGGTCTTGATCTCCGGGATCTGCGCCAGCACCTGGCTGACGGGCTGGGCGGCGTAGTTCTTCCAGTTGGTGTTCGTGGCCCGGAACGGGTCGCAGTCGCCCTCGAGATTGGGCAGCGGGTTCTCCACCGGCTTGGACGGCGTCGGTTCGGGTTGCGCGTAGGCATTGACCGCCAACGGCAGCGACAGGGCGATGGCCGCGGTTCCCACGGCCGCGCCCAGTGCTCTACTGGTGCGAGTCTTCACGTCAGGCTCCTCAGCTCGTCAGAACGCCCTCCCCGATGGGCGGAGATGTCCGGCCACCGGTGCGGCGCCGTCTCGTAGGGTAAAGCCACGAATTGGTAACGGCCAAGTCGAGGTCGAGGGTCGGCGGCCTGCGGCGAGCGCCGAAACACGCTCTGAGCACGGGTTCGGGCGATCGTTACGTCGGATGTGTCACAGTCCGCCGGATACCGAGGCACAGCAGCGCCGCCACCCCGCACAGCCCGGCCGCCAGGAAGAACGCGGTGTCGTAGTCGCCGTTCAGGTCGCGCAGCCAGCCCGCACCGGCCGCCGCGACGGCGGCGCCCAGCTGGTGGGAGGCGAACACCCAGCCGAAGACCACCGGTGTGCGGGCGCCGAAGTACTCGCGGCACAGCACGATCGTCGGTGGCACGGTGGCCACCCAGTCCAGGCCGTAGAAGATGACGAACACCCAGGTGCCCGGCTCGGTGTGCGGCGCGAGCAGCGACGGCAGCAGCAGCAGCGACACCCCTCGCCCGGTGTAGTAGACGACCAGCAGCAAGCGCGGGTCCACCCGGTCGGTCAGCCAGCCGGAGAACACCGTGCCCGCGACGTCGAGCACGCCGATCGTGGCCAGCAGCCCGGCCGCCACGGTGGTGGGCATGCCGTGGTCGTTGGCCGCCGGGATGAAGTGGGTGCCGATCAGGCCGTTGGTCGTCATGCCGCAGATCGCGAAGCTCGACGCGAGCAGCCAGAATGCCGGCACCCGCGCACCGATCGCCAGCCCCTCGAACGCCGCGCGGAATCCGCTCGCCGGGACCGGCGCCGGCGGTGCCGGAGCGGTCGCGCCGTACGGCAGCAGACCCTTGTCCTGCGGTGCGTTGCGCATGAACGCGACGACCAGCGGCACCACCGCGAGGGCGGCCCCAGCCACGATCAGCGACGCCCACCGCCAGCCGTGCGTCGTGGTCACGGCCGCGACGAGCGGCAAGAAGACCAGTTGGCCCGTTGCGCTCGCGGCGGTCAGCACGCCCGTGACGAGGCCGCGGCGGGCGTCGAACCAACGGGTGGCCACGGTGGCGACGAAGCCCATCGAGATCGCACCGGTGCCGACGCCGACCAGCACGCCCCACAGCAGCACCAGCTGCCAGCTCGCCGTCATCGTCACGGAAAGCGCCGAACCGGTCGCGATGAGCAGCAGCGCGCCGGTCAGCACGGGTCGCACACCGAGGCGGTCCATCAGCGCGGCCGCGAACGGCGCCGTCAGTCCGAACAGCGTCATGTTCACCGACATGGCCAGGCCGACGGTGCCGTGCGTCCAGCCGAACTCCTGGTGCAGCGGATTCATCATCACGCCCGGCACCGAGCGGAAGCCTGCGGCGCCCAGCAGGGCGACGAAGCTGACCGCCGCGACCACCCACGCCCAGTGGACGCGGCTGCCCGTGCCGGGTCGAGCTGTGACAGTCACCGAATCACTCTGACCCGCACGGCAGGGGGCCGACCAGTGGCAAGAAGGACACTATTCGTCAAAAACATGCCAACATGAACAGGTGCACCGGATCGCCGTCCTGCTGCTGCCGCCCGTGATCGGATTCGACGCCGCCATCGCGCCGACGCTGTTCGGCGCCGCCGCCGGCCCCGGTGGCGAACCCCTCTACGAGGTGACCACCTGCGGCCTCACGGCCGACCCGGTGCCGTCGACCACGGGGTTCGCCGTCCTCCCGACGGCGGGTCCGGAGGCGCTCGCCACCGCGGACACCGTGGTGATCCCCGGCACGCGTTACGCGCCTGCCAGGGTCGACGGAGTGCTGCCGCCCACGGCGAGGCAGGCGCTTGCGGCCATCCCGCCCGGGGCCCGCCTGGTGTCGATCTGCACCGGTGCGTTCGTGCTCGCGGCGGCGGGCCTGCTCGACGGGCGTCCGGCGACCACCCACTGGCAGCACGCCGACGAGCTGCGGCGGCTGTATCCGGCCGTGCACGTCGACGAGAACGTGCTCTACGTCGACGACGGCGACGTGCTCACCTCCGCCGGCCTGGCCGCAGGCATCGACCTGTGCCTGCACGTCATCCGCACCGACCACGGCGCCGCGGTCGCCAATGCGGTGGCCCGGCACTGCGTGGTCCCGCCGTGGCGCGAAGGCGGGCAGGCGCAGTTCATCGAACCGCGCCACGACGACACCGCGGCCGGCGGAGGAGTCTCGACGGCGGCCACCCGCGAGTGGGCGCTGCGCCGGCTCGACGAGCCGCTGACCCTGCAGCGCCTCGCCCGGCACGCGCACATGAGCCCGCGCACGTTCATCCGCCGCTTCCGCGAGGAGACCGGGCAGGCTCCCGGCGCATGGGTGCGCGGCCGGCGCGTCGACCGTGCCCGCGAACTGCTCGAGTCCGAGGATCTGCCCGTCGACGAGGTGGCCCGGCTGTCGGGGCTCGGGACGGGTGGAAACCTGCGGCACCATCTGCGCCGCGGCGTCGGGATGTCACCGACCGGCTACCGCAAGGTCTTTCGGGGTTCCTGACCACGTCACCGCGATCGGCTCCTACGATGTCGCCCATGTCGCAGCCGCTGATCCTGGCCCTACGCGGGCACGCCCCGAAGCTGCACGCCGAGTCGTGGGTCGCCCCGAACGCCGCCGTGATCGGCCAGGTGACGCTCGCGGCCAGGGCCAGCGTCTGGTACGGCGCCACGCTGCGCGCCGAGGTGGAGCCGATCGAGATCGGGTTCGGATCCAACATCCAGGACGGCGTCACCGTGCACTGCGACCCGGAGTTCCCGGTGTGCATCGGCACGGCGGTGAGCGTCGGCCACAACGCCGTGCTGCACGGTTGCACCATCGAGGATGGCTGCCTGATCGGCATGGGCGCCGTGATCCTCAACGGCGCACACATCGGCGCCGGCTCTCTGGTGGCCGCCAGTGCGCTGATCCCGCAGGGTGCGGTCATCCCGCCCCGGTCCCTGGTGACGGGAGTGCCGGGCAAGGTGCGGCGCGAGCTCAGCGACGCCGAGGTCGCCGCCAACCGCTACAACGCCGAGGTCTACCAGCGGCTCATCGACCACCACCGCGGGGCCACCGTGGTCGGCCCGGCGCCCGAATAGCCGCCGATCCTCGGCCGGCGCAACGGTTCTCGCGGCCGCGGCGCGTGCTGTGTGCCGCGTCACAGTGAGCCGCCGCACCTCAGGGTTCCCGACGCTGCGCTCCGGGTACAGGCCTACGGTGAGCAACATGCGGATCCTGGTCACCGGCGCCACCGGCTACGTCGGATCGCGACTGGTGAGCGCCCTCGTCGAGCGCGGTGACAAGGTCGTGGCCGCCACCCGCAACCCCGACCGGCTGGCGACGTTCGGCTGGCACGCCGACGTGACCGGCGTCTCCCTCGACGCCGGAGATCCGGCATCGGTCAAGCAGGCACTCGCCGACGCCGGGCCGATCGACGTCATCTACTACCTCGTGCACGGCATCGGCCAGCCCGACTTCCGCGACGCCGACAACCGCGCCGCCGCCAACGTCGCGGCCGCCGCCCGGGACGCAGGCGTCAAGCGGATCGTCTACCTCGGCGGCTTCGTCCCGACCGACGACACACTGTCCGAGCATCTGGCCAGCCGCGCCGAGGTCGCCGAGGCGCTGAGCATCGAGGGTGGCGCCGACGTCGTGTGGCTCGGCGCGGCGATCATCATCGGCGCCGGATCGACCTCCTTCGAGATGCTGCGCTACGTCGGTGACCGGTTCCTCGTCATCCCGCTGCCGAAGTGGGCGGCCAATCCGATCGACCCAATCTCGATCCGCGACGCGCTGCACTACCTGGTGGCCGCCGCCGACACCGACCGGGTTCCCGCCGGCGCCTACGACATCTCCGGTCCGGAGACCACGACCTACGGCGAACTGCTGACGAAGTACGCGCACATCGCCGGCAAGTGGCGGGCGCCGCTTCCGGTCCGCGGCATCGACACCTCGATCGTCTCCAAGGTCACCGGCCTGGTGCTGCCCGTGCCGGGCGGACTGGCTGCCGATCTCGTTGAGTCCCTTGACCATCCGATGACGGCGTCCGGCGACGGGCTGCGCGACCTGGTGCCCGACCCGCCGGGCGGACTCACCTCGGTCGACGAGGCGATCACGCTTTCGCTGGCCAGGCAACGACCACGCCCGGTCAACGCGCTCGCCGACGTCCACCACCTGGCCGACACCGATCCGGACTGGGCCGGTGGAGACGTCCAGCGGATCACCCAACTGATCCGCCCGTTCACCCTGCCGATCGCGCGGCCGGCGCTCGGGCTGCTCGGCGCCGTACCCGGACCGGTGGCCGCGGCGGTGCGCACCGGCCTGGACACCGTCATCGGCCTTGCCCCGAAGGTGGGCCACTGATGACCGAGGTGTCGACGAAGTCGTGTGACGAACGCAGCGGCTTCTTCTCCGAGGCACGCCGCATCCTCACCGGCACGGCCGAACCGCACAACGAGGGGCCGGCCACCATCCGCCGCAGACGGATCTTCGTGGCCATCTTCGTCGTCGGCGGGTTCGTGCTGCTGGGGTATTCGCTGCGGCTGCCCCCTGGCGACCCGGCGTTCTACTGGTTCACGATGGGGCTGGCGGCGTGGTGGACCGTGGGCGCCTTCGTCTCCGGCCCGGTTCACCTGGGCCGCATCTGTTTCCGCGGACGCAACCAACGGCCCGTGATCACCGGAACCGCGATCGGCCTGGTACTCGGCGGCGCATTCGTGGTCGGCGGCCTGGTCGCGCGTGAGATCCCTGCCGTGCGCGACTACATCGTCCAGGTGCTCGAATTCGCGAACCAGGGTTCACTGCCGGTGATCGTCGCGATCACCGTCATCAACGGCCTGGCCGAGGAGATCTTCTTCCGCGGCTCGATGTACTCCTCACTGGGCAAACGGAACAACGGCTGGTTCGCGTTCATCGTCACGACGCTCGTCTACGTCATCGTCACCGGCGTCAGCACGCAGAACCCGATGCTGGCGTTCGCGGCCATCATCCTCGGCACCATCTGCGCGTTCGAACGCCGCGCGACCGGCGGCGTGCTCGCCCCGATGCTGACCCACTTCTTCTGGGGCCTGGTGATGGTGCTCGCGCTTCCGCCGATCTTCGGCGTCTAACGCAGCGGGTTCGCCACCTCGTCGCGCGGCATCCGGGCCGCGAGCACCGCGACCACCGCCAGCAGCACGGGCACCACACCGGAGACCAAGAAGATGGTCTGCATCGACACCACCTTCGACAGCGGGCCGACGACCGCGAACGACAGCGGCATGAATGCCAGCGACACGAAGAAGTCCAGGCTCGAGACCCGGCCGAGCATGTGCCGGGGCACCCGCCGCTGCAGCACCGTGCCCCAGATGACCAGTCCCGCACCGTCGGTCACGCCGATGACGAAGGTCGCCGCCGCCATCACGGGGAAGGACGAAGTGGTGCCGATGACGATGAGCGGGATCGACCCGACGCTCCACATCGCCATCATCACGGTGAGGTAGCGCCGCGGCAGCCGCCGCGAGGACACCGCGAGCGCACCGATCGCGCTGCCCACTCCGAAAAATGCCAGCACGAAGCCGTACATGCGGGCGCCTTCGGTGAATCGGTCTGCGATGACGAAGGGCAGCAGCACCTCGATCGGACCGAGCACCACGAGCACGAACAGGCTCGCGAACAACAGCGTCCACAGCAGCCACGGCGTGGCGACCATGAAGACGAAGCCGTCGCGCAGGTCGCGCAGCATCCGCGGCTTCTCGCCGACGGATTCCTCGACGGCCCGGGTCGCCGGGCGCGTCGCGATCAGCAGCAGCAGGCCAAGCCCGAACAGTCCCGCGACCACGACGGCGCCGACCGACGGGAACGTCGCGCCGACCACCAGACCGGCGACTGCCGGGCCGACCGAGCGCTGGAACACCGGCCGCACCACACCCTCGACGCCGTTGGCCGCGAGCAGCTGCTCGGCGGGCAGGATCCGCGGCAGGATGGCGCTGTAGGCGGGGAAGAAGAATGCGGCCGCGATGCCCAGAACGGCGGCGGCCACCGCGAGGTGCCAGATCCGCAGTGTGCCGAGCAGTCCCAGCGCCGCGACCGTCGCGACGGCTGCGAAGTTGACGGCCGCGACGGCGATGATGATGGCGCGCTGACTGATTCGGTCGGCCGCGATCCCGCCGACCAACACGAACGCCACCAGTCCGCCTGCCAGGCAGGTCGCGACCAGCGACAGCGACGCAGGATCGTTGTCGATCGCGATGACCTGCAGCGCCATCACGACCGTCCACATGCCCTCGGCGAAGATGGACAGTGAGACCGCCGCGATCAGCAGGCGGTACTCGCGGGAACGGAAGGGTGCGAGCACGCGCCAGCCGCCGGCCGGCGCCGGCTGCTCGAGATCGAAGTGGGTGCTCACACGCTCGATGGTCGCCGACCGGATAGCCCTCGGTCCAACGATTTTCGGGCGGAGGTGACCTCAGCTGTCGGTGAACTCCGCCGACCGGCGCTGCTGGAAGGCCCTTGTGCCCTCGCGGAAGTCGTGCGAACCGAGCAGCTGGAGCTGGCCTTCGCTCTCCCGGTCGAAGGCGCCCTCGAGCTCGGTGAGCGTGGCGGCGTTGATCGCCTGCTTGGTCTTGCGCAGGGCGACAGCGGGGCCTGCCACCAGGATCGCCAGCACCCGGTCGACCTCGGTCTCGAAGTCGTCGGCGGGGTAGACACCGCTGACGAGTCCGAATTCGTGGGCCTCGGTGGCGGAGAGCCGCTCGGCCAGCAGCGCCATCCGCATCGCGCGGATCCGGCCGATCGCGGCGGCCACCAGCGCCGAGGCGCCGCCATCGGGCATCAGCCCGATCTTGGTGAAGGCGAGCAGGAAGAACGCCTTCTCCGACGCGAGGACGATGTCGCAGGCCAGCGCCAGCGACACGCCGACGCCCGCCGCGGGTCCGTGCACGGCGGCGACCACCGGTTTGGGCAGCGCCACGATCGCGGCCACCGCGCGGTTGGCGGCGTCGAGCACCGCTTTGGCGTCGTGGCCGTCGGCGGTCTGGTCGTTCTCGCTGATGCCTGCGCCGGAACTGAAGCCGCGGCCGGCGCCGCCGAGGCGCACCACCCGAACCGCCGGATCGGCGGCCGCCTGGGTCAGGACCTCGGCGATGCCGTCGAGCATCTCCGCGGTCAGCGAATTGAGGCTGTCCGGCCTGTTCAGCGTGACCGTCAGGACGCCGTCGCGCAGGACGACCGTGAGGTCGTCGAGGCTTAGATACGTTTCGGTTGAGGTCATATCGGCACCAGTCCCGGTAGGCGTTTCGACGAGTCGACGACCCGCGATCACTGCAGAAGGTTATACAAGTAAGCTATGTCGGCGGTCAACCACAGGTGAAGGGCGGTAAGCATGGCGGGTCCACTGCAGGGATTGCGTGTCGTCGAGTTGGCCGGTATCGGCCCGGGGCCACATGCCGCGATGATCCTCGGCGATCTGGGCGCCGACGTCGTGCGCGTCGAACGGCCGGGCAAGGGCCCGGGCATCCCGACCAAGGGCCGCGACCATCTGCTCCGCAACCGGCGGTCGGTCTCCGCCGACCTCAAGAGCGACGAGGGTCGCGATCTGGTGCTGCGGCTGATCGCGAAGGCCGACGTGCTGATCGAGGGCTTCCGGCCCGGCGTCACCGAACGTCTCGGGCTCGGGCCCGACGACTGCACCAAGGTCAACGACCGGCTCATCTACGGGCGCATGACCGGCTGGGGGCAGACCGGCCCGCGCAGTCAGCGGTCCGGCCACGACATCAACTACATCTCCCTCAACGGCGTGCTGCACGCCGTCGGCCGCGCGGGTGAGCGGCCGGTGCCGCCGCTCAACCTGGTCGGCGACTTCGGCGGCGGGTCGATGTTCCTGCTCGTCGGCATCCTCTCGGCACTCTGGGAGCGGGAACGCTCGGGCAAGGGCCAGGTTGTGGACGCGGCGATGGTCGACGGCTCCAGCGTGCTGGCACAGATGATGTGGGCGTTCCGGTCGATGGGGATGTGGAGCGACGAGCGCGGCGTGAACATGCTCGACACCGGCGCGCCGTACTACGACACCTACGAGACCGCGGACGGCAAATACGTGGCGGTGGGCGCGATCGAACCGCAGTTCTACGCCGAACTGCTGGCGAAACTCGGCCTCGACGGCGCCGACCTGCCCGACCAGAACGACATGGGGCGCTGGGCCGAACTGCGCGAGGTGTTCACCACGGCTTTCGCCGCCCATGACCGCGATCACTGGGCGAAGGTGTTCGCCGACAGCGACGCGTGCGTCACGCCGGTGCTGAGCTTCGCCGAGGTCGAGGACGAACCGCACAACACCGAACGCGACACGTTTTACCGCGAGGACGGCTCGCTGTACCCGGCGCCCGCCCCGCGGTTCTCGCGCACCGCACCGGATCTGCCGAAGGCGCCGGGAGCGCCGGGAGCGGACACCGAATCCGTGCTGAACGACTGGGTATAGTCCCCAACCAACCAGTAGGTCGGCGGCGCTGGCCGGCCGGAGAGGAAGTACATCAGTGGAGATCAAAGACGCCGTAGCCGTCGTCACCGGCGGGGCATCGGGCCTGGGCCTTGCGACGACCAAGCGACTGCTCGACGCGGGCGCACAGGTGGTGGTGCTGGACCTGCGAGGCGAGGAGGCCGTCGCCGACCTCGGTGACCGCGCCACCTTCGTCGAGACCAACGTGACCGACGAGGCCGCCGTCACCAAGGCGCTCGACGTCGCCGAGTCGCTGGGCCCGGTGCGCATCAACGTGAACTGCGCGGGCATCGGCAGCGCGATCAAGACCCTCGGCAAGGAGGGGCCCTTCCCGCTCGACGTGTTCAAGAAGACCATCGAGGTCAACCTGATCGGCACGTTCAACGTGCTGCGGCTGAGCGCGGAGCGGATCGCCAAGACCGAGCCGCTCGCCGGCAAGAACGGCGACGAGCGCGGCGTGATCGTCAACACCGCGTCGGTCGCCGCGTTCGAGGGCCAGATCGGCCAGGCCGCGTACTCGGCGTCCAAGGGCGGCGTCGTCGGTATGACGCTGCCGATCGCGCGCGACCTGTCGCGCAGCCTCATCCGGGTGTGCACCATCGCCCCGGGTCTGTTCAAGACGCCGCTGCTGGGTTCGCTGCCCGAGGAGGCGCAGAAGTCGCTCGGACAGCAGGTGCCGCACCCCGCCCGCCTCGGCGACCCCGACGAGTACGGCGCGCTGGCCGTGCACATCGTGGAGAACCCGATGCTCAACGGCGAGGTCATCCGCCTCGACGGCGCCATCCGCATGGCCCCGAGGTGACCCCATGACCCTCAACACGAAGTTCACCGAGACCTTCGGGATCGAACATCCCATCGTGCAGGGCGGGATGCAGTGGGTGGGTCGCGCCGAGCTGGTGGCGGCCGTCGCCAATGCCGGGGCGCTGGGCTTCCTGACCGCGCTGACCCAGCCGACGCCCGCGGACCTCGCCAAGGAGATCGACAAGACCCGCGAGCTCACCGACAAGCCGTTCGGCGTCAACCTGACGATCCTGCCGACGATCAACCCGCCGCCCTATGACGAGTACCGCCAGGTGATCGTCGACGCCGGCATCAAGATCGTCGAGACCGCGGGATCCAACCCGGCGCCGCATCTTCCGATGTTCCACGACAACGGCATCAAGGTGCTGCACAAGTGCACGTCGGTGCGGCACGCGGTCAAGGCGCAGAGCCTCGGTGTCGACGGCATCAGCATCGACGGCTTCGAGTGCGCCGGCCATCCCGGCGAGGACGACATCCCGGGCCTGATCCTGATCCCGGCGGCGGCGGCGAAGATCGACATCCCGATGATCGCCTCGGGCGGGTTCGCCGACTCCCGCGGCCTGGTGGCGGCACTGGCGCTGGGCGCCGACGGCATCAACATGGGGTCGCGGTTCATGTGCACCGTCGAGTCGTCGATCCACCAGAACGTCAAGGAAGCCATCGTCGCGGGCACCGAGCTCGACACCGAGCTGATCTTCCGGCCGCTGCGCAACACCGCCCGGGTGGCCAGCAACGCGGTGTCACGCGAGGTGGTCGAGATCCTCAACAACGGTGGCCAGTTCCCCGACGTCCAGGATCTGGTGGCCGGCGTGCGCGGCAACAAGGTCTACGAGCTCGGCGACCTCGACGCAGGCATCTGGTCGGTGGGCACGTCGATGGGGCTGATCAACGACATCCCGACCTGCGGAGAACTGGTGTCGCGGATGGTAGCGGAGGCCGAGGAGCTGATCACCGCCCGGTTGGCGGGGATGGTGACCGCGGGCCAGGAAGAAAAAGTGCCCGCCTGAGGCGCCGTGGGTCATCGTGAGATGACCGGAGGCGCCCCGGCGGGCAGCAAAGGCTGACGGGTGACACGCGCGCCGATCAGGCGCGCGTGGTCACACGGCTTGGGCCAGGTCGTCCAGCTGCTCCGAGGTGTCGCCCTCTACGAGGAAGTCCCCGTGGTAGAGCGCCTCGAAGTCGACCTTGATGACATCGGCACTGGTGTCGTCGATCCACATGACACTGACTGTATGGGTCACCATTAAGAGTTCATTGAGTCACGGTTCGGAAAATGGTGGCAATCCTACTTCTCGGTAGGTTTCTAGCCAGTAGGTGTCGTGAGGTGGATCGGGTTGGTGCCGTTGAGTGCGATCCAGGTCACGATGGCGACGACGAAGGCGGCCGCCAGCAGGCCGACGGCGATCCGCACCGGCCAGACGGTACGACCCCGAAGCCTGGCGTCCAGCGAGTAGGCGCCGGCGCCGGCGAACAGCAGCGCGACGGCGCCGAGACCGATCATGAACGGCGCGTTGAACGGGTCCGACCAGAACGCGGCGCCGGAGACGTTGACGGCCCACGCGTCGATCATCGCCGCGACCACCGCGAATGCGGCCAGCTGCGTCAGCACGCCGAGGATCAGCGCGATGCCGCCGAGCGTCTCCGACGCGGTCACCATGAATGCCGCCAGCTCGGGCAGCCGCCAGCCGCCGGCTTCCATGTAGCCCGCGGTCGTGGGGAAGTCCAGTGCCTTGCGCAGGCCCGCCTGCAGCATCGCCGCGCCGACACCGAGGCGCAGGATCAGCAGCGCGATGTTGGCGGAGGCGTCGGTGGTCGCAGGTGTCGCGGTGGGTGCGGTGCTCTCAGTGGCGGTGTTCATGATCAGTCAGACTGCCGCAGCCCGCGATAGTCATCGCCGCGGGGTCACCACGAGCTCAGACGGGCGTCGACATCGGTGCTGAGCCGCGCGACCGGGATGCCGGCCCGGGCGCACACCTCGCTGACGACCTCCGGGGTGTCGGCGGTGAACACGCCGTAGAGCACCTCGTCGGTCGGCACGGCCAAGGTCAGCAGTAGTTGCACCGACTTGCCCTCAGCCGCCATCGAGGCGGTCGCCGCATCCAGCTCGCCCAGGAGGTCCTCGACGGCAGGCCGGGTCATCTCGGGCCGGTACCACTCGGCGAGGAAACAGCAGAGGTGCGGTGCGGCGGCGGCCATAGCGCTCAAGTTATCGCCGGGCCGCGGCGATCGAATCGGGCGTTTCCCTAATCCTGCCGAGGGTGCTTTCGATCGAAAGAACCCTGGTCGGAGGCCTCCGAGCCACCCATGAGCCGGCCAAGTTCGGCGCGCGACCGGATTCCCAGCTTTCGGTAGACGCGCCCCAGATTGTGCTCGACGGTCTTCGGGCTGATGAACAGCGCGGCAGCGACATCCTTGTTGGTCATCCCCGAGGCGGCCAGTTCGGCGACGCGCCGTTCGGACGGCGTGAGCGCGGCCTG
>NZ_JAUMSQ010000162.1:0-20474 GCF_030519285.1 Mycolicibacterium arseniciresistens | reverse complement strand
CCGCCTCGACGACGAGTCCGGCTGGGCGAGCGCCGACTGGCGGCTGCGCCGCGGCCGGATCGTGTTGCTCGACGGCAACTCGCCCGCCGGGCTGCGGCTGCCGCTCGACGCGATCAGCTGGCAGCCGCCACCCGCGACGCACGACGCCGATCCGCTGAAGCCGCGCGGCAGGCTGAAAACCGGCTCCGACGGCGAGGAGGCGGCCGTCGTCGAAGACGCCGACACCGCCCCGACCACCGCGCTGGTCGCCGAGATCCGGTCCGGGCTGCTCTACGTCTATCTGCCGCCCACCACCGAGCTCGACCACTTCGTCGACCTGATCGCCCGGATCGAGGCGGCCGCCGCCGCCATCGAGACCCCGGTGGTGATCGAGGGCTACGGCCCGCCGCAGGATCCCCGCATCACCTCGATGTCGGTCACCCCCGACCCCGGCGTGATCGAGGTCAACGTGGCCCCCACCGCATCGTTCGCCGAACAGCGCGAGCAGCTGCACACGCTCTACGAACAGGCCCGGCTCGCCCGGCTGTCCACCGAGTCCTTCGCCGTCGACGGCACCCACGGGGGCACCGGCGGCGGCAACCACATCACGCTCGGCGGCCGCACGCCTGCCGACTCACCACTGCTGCGCCGCCCCGATCTGCTGGTGTCGATGCTGACCTACTGGCAGCGCCACCCGGCGCTGTCCTACCTGTTCTCCGGCCGGTTCATCGGCACCACCTCACAGGCGCCGCGGGTCGACGAGGGCCGCTCCGAGGCGCTCTACGAACTGGAGATCGCCTTCGCGGAGATCGCGCGGCTGGCGCCGTCGTCGGGCGGCGCGCCCGGGGCGGCGAAACCGTGGATCACCGACCGCGCGCTGCGCCATCTGCTCACCGACATCACGGGCAACACCCACCGCGCCGAGTTCTGCATCGACAAGCTCTACAGCCCCGACGGCACCCGCGGCCGGCTCGGCCTGCTCGAGCTGCGCGGGTTCGAGATGCCGCCCCACCACCAGATGGCGATGGTGCAGGCGCTGCTGGTGCGCTCGCTGGTGTCCTGGTTCTGGGACGAGCCGCTGCGCGCCCCGCTGATCCGTCACGGCGCGAATCTGCACGGCCGATATCTGTTGCCGCACTTCCTGATCCACGACATCGCCGACGTCGCGGCCGATCTGCGCGCGCACGGCGTCGACTTCGACACCAGCTGGCTGGATCCGTTCACCGAATTCCGCTTCCCGCGCATCGGCACCGCCGTGTTCGGGGGCGTCGAGCTGGAACTGCGCGGGGCCATCGAACCGTGGAACGTGCTCGGCGAGGAAGCCACGGCCACCGGCACCGCGCGCTACGTGGACTCGTCGGTGGAGCGCATCCAGGTGCGGCTGATCGGCGCCGACCGGCACCGCTACATCGTCACCGTCAACGGGCAGCCGGTGCCGCTGCTGGCCACCGACAACCCCGACATCCAGGTGGGCGGAGTGCGGTACCGGGCGTGGCAGCCGCCCAGCGCCCTACACCCCACCATCACCGTCGACGGTCCGCTGCGGTTCGAACTCCTCGACACCGCCAGCGGCACCTCACGTGGCGGCTGCACCTACCACGTCTCCCACCCCGGTGGCCGTTCCTACGACACCCCGCCGGTGAACGCGGTCGAGGCGGAATCCCGCCGGAGCCGCCGGTTCGAGGCGACCGGCTTCACCGCGGGCCGCATCGACATGTCCGACATCAGGGAGAAGCAGGCCCGCCAGTCCACCGACGTGGGCGCACCGGGCATTCTCGACCTGCGCCGGGTGCGTACCGTTCTGCGTTGATGGTGCTGCACGCGAACGGTTCGTCGGAGCCGGTGCCCGCCGCCCATGACGTCGACGACGTGCTGGCGGGGTACCGCGCTGCCAGGGCGCAGCAGGCACTGTTCGACGTGGCAGGCGGCGCCGGAGCCCGCTACGACGAGTTCGTCGACGACACCGGCGACATCCGGCCGGCCTGGCGTGAACTCGCCGAGGGCATCGGCGAGCGGGGCCGCGACGGGCTGGACGGGCTGCGGTCGACCGTGCGCGGCCTCGTCGACTACGACGGCATCAGCTACGTCCAGCACGACCCGCAGGACCAGACCGTCGGCGCCTCCGCGCCGGGCCAGTGGCACCTCGACGCGCTGCCGCTGATCGTGTCGGCCCCCGAGTGGGACGGACTGGAAGCCGGACTGGTGCAACGCTCCCGGTTGCTCGACGCGGTGCTGACCGACCTCTACGGCGACCGGCGCGCGATCACCAGCGGCGTGCTGCCCGCCGCCCTGGTGTTCGCCCATCCCGGGTACGTCCGCGCGGCGCACGGCATCGTGGTCCCCGGCCGGCACCAGCTGTTCCTGCACGGCTGCGATGTCAGCCGCGACGCGGCCGGGCGGTTCATGGTGAACGCCGACTGGACGCAGGCGCCGTCCGGTGCCGGTTACGCACTCGCGGACCGGCGCGTCGTCGCCCACGCCATCCCCGACCTCTACGAGCGCATCGCGCCGCGGCCCGCGTCGCCGTGGGCGCAGGCACTGCGACTGGCGCTGATCGACGCCGCGCCCGAATCCGCCGAGGAACCCGTGGTGGTGGTGCTCAGCCCGGGCAGCCACTCCGAGACGGCGTTCGACCAGGCCTACCTCGCCAGCGTGCTGGGATTTCCGCTGGTCGAGAGTGCCGACCTGGTGGTCCGCGACGGAAAGCTGTGGATGCGCTCGCTGGGCACGCTCAAGCGGGTCGACGTCGTGCTGCGCCGCGTCGACGCCGAATACGCCGACCCGCTCGACCTGCGCGCCGACTCCCGCCTCGGCGTGGTCGGACTGGTCGAGGTGCTGCGCCGCGGCGCCGTCACTGTCGTCAACACCCTGGGCAGCGGAATCCTGGAAAGCCCTGGGCTGCTGCGCTTCCTGCCCGAACTGGCCCATTCGCTGCTCGACGAGACGCCGCTGCTGGAGACCGCACCGCTGTATTGGGGCGGCATCGACCTCGAGCGTTCCCACCTGCTCACGAAGCTGTCGTCCCTGTTGATCAAGTCCGTCACCCGCGACGAGGTCGTCGTCGGCCCGCAGCTCTCGGTGCGCCGGCGCGAGGAGCTGGCCGCGCGGATCGAGGCCGCGCCGTGGCGGTGGGTGGGCCAGGAGCTGCCCCAGTTCTCCTCGGCGCCCACCAACCACCTCCGCGGCGGGTTGTCGGCGGCTGCCGTCGGGATGCGGCTGTTCACCGTCGCCCAGCGCAGCGGTTACGCCCCGATGATCGGCGGGCTGGGCTACCTGCTCGCACCGGGCGCGGCCGCATACGAGATGAACACCGTTGCGGCCAAGGACGTGTGGGTACGCACCTCGACCCGGGTCCGGGCCGAGCGACTGCCTGCCGGGTTGCCTGCGATGACACCGAGCCCGACCCGTGCGGTGAGCTCGCCGCGCATGCTGTCGGACCTGTTCTGGCTGGGACGCTACGCCGAACGCGCGGAGCACACGGCGCGGCTGCTCACGGTGACCCGCGAGCGCTATCACGAGTTCCGGTACCGGCCCGACCTCGCCGGCGGCGAGTGTGTGCCGGTGCTGCTCACCGCGATCGGACGGATCACCGGGACCGACACCGGCGCCGACGGCGACGACCACGAGATGATCGCGATCGCGCCGACCACCCTGTGGTCGATCACGGCCGACCGGCACCGCCCGGGCTCGCTCGCCCAGGCGGTGGAACGGCTCGGCCTCGCCGCGCGCTCGGTGCGCGACCAGCTGTCCAACGACACCTGGATGGTGCTGGCCACCGTCGAGCGCGCGGTGCTGCGACCACCGGGACCGCCACCGGAGTCGCAAACCGAGGGCGAGGCGTATCTCGTTGCCGCACATCGGCAGACGCTGGCGGGCATGCTGGCCCTCGCGGGGGTGGCCGCCGAGTCGATGGTGCAGGACGTCGGGTGGACGATGATGGACATCGGCAAGCGCATCGAGCGCGGTCTCGGCCTGACGGCGCTGCTGCGCGCCACGCTGACCACCGCGCGGCACGCGGCGGCCGAGCAGACCATCACCGAATCCGCATTGGTGGCGTGCGAGTCGTCGATCAGCTACCGGCGCCGCACCCTCGGCGCGGTGAGCGTGTCCGCCGTGGCGGACCTGTTGCTCTTCGACTCGGAGAACCCGCGCTCGCTGGTGTATCAGTTCGACCGGCTCCGGTCCGGGCTGCGGGTGCTGCCGGGGTCGTCGGGGTCGTCGCGGCCGGAGCGGCTGGCCGAGGAACTCGCCATCCGGCTGCGCCGACTGGATCCGGCCGACCTCGAGGACGTCGACGACGAGGGCATGCGTCCCGAACTCGTCGCGCTGCTGACCGATCTGCACACCGGGTTGCGCGAACTGTCCACGGTGATCACCGCCACGCACCTGTCGCTGCCCGGCGACATGCAGCCGCTGTGGGGGCCCAGCGAGCGCCGGGTGCTGCCGTGAGCGCCGGCCCGTCGACCCGCACCTACCGCATCGATCACCGCACGGTGTACCGGTATTCGGACGTGGTGACCAGTTCGTACGGCCGGGGCTTCCTCACCCCGCGCGACCTGGCCGGCCAACGGTGCCTGACCCACGAACTCGTCGTCGATCCCGCGCCCGCCGACAGCTCGACCAGCCGCGACGGGTACGGGAACCTGAGTTCGTACTTCCACGTCACCGAGCACCACGACACGCTGAGCGTGACCAGCACGTCGCTGGTGGAGGTCGACCCGCCGCCGGCGGAGCTGTACACCGGCGGCTCGGCCAAGGCGCCGTGGGAACTCTCCCGTCCCGTCGGCCCCGACGCCGCGCTCGCCACCGAGTTCGCCCTCGACCTGCGTCCGCCGGAGATCACGGCGGCGGTACGGGACTATGCCGCACCCAGCTTCACGCCCGGCAGGCCGCTGGTCGAGGTGCTGCGCGAGCTGACGTCGCGCATCCATGCCGACTTCACCTACCGTTCGGGCTCGACGACCGTCTCGACCAGGGTCGACGAGGTTTTGGTTGCGCGAGAAGGGGTATGCCAGGACTTCGCGCGCCTGGCGATCGCCTGTCTGCGCACTCACGGTCTGGCAGCCAGCTACGTCTCGGGATACCTGGCGACCGACCCCCCTCCGGGAAAGGAACGCATGATAGGCGTTGACGCGACCCATGCCTGGGCATCGGTGTGGACTCCGCAGGACCAGTGGCTGAGCCTGGACCCGACCAACGACAAGATGGTCGACGAACGTTACGTGGTGGTGGGTTTCGGCCGCGACTACGCCGACGTCCCGCCTCTGCGCGGCATCATCTACACCGAGAGCGAGAGCAGCGTCATCGAGGTGGCGGTCGACGTGGCGCCGGTTGGTGTCGGGAATGCGTGACTTCACCTGCCCCAACTGCGGTCAGCGCCTGGCGTTCGAGAACTCGCTGTGCCTGAATTGCGGCAGCAGGCTGGGCTTCTCGCTGGAGGACATGGCACTGCTGGTGATCGCGCCGGAGGAGGAGAGCGAGCACGCGGGCGCGGTGGACGAGAGCCGCTACCAGTTGTGCGCCAATCTGTATCTGGCCAAGTGCAACTGGCTGGTGGAGAAGGCGCCGGTGCGGCGGCTCTGCACGTCGTGTGCGTTGACCCGCACCCGGCCCAACGACGCCGACACCAAGGCGCTCCCGGCGTTCGCGGCCGCCGAGAAGGCCAAGCGCCGGATGATCGTCGAACTGCACGAGCTGAAGTTGCCGATCGTCGGCCGCGACGCGGACCCCGACTACGGCCTGGCGTTCGACCTCCTGTCGAGTGAATTCGAGAAGGTCTTCACCGGCCATGCCAACGGGGTCATCACCCTCGACCTCGCCGAGGGCGACGACGTGCACCGCGAACAGTTGCGGGTCGCGATGGACGAGCCGTACCGGACACTGCTCGGCCACTTCCGCCACGAGATCGGGCACTACTACTTCTACCGGCTGGTCAGCCCGTCGCCCGACTACCTGGCGCGGTTCAACGACCTGTTCGGCGACCCGGACCTGGACTATCAGGCCGCGCTCGACCGCCATTACAACGAGGGCGCGCCCGCAGGCTGGGAGAAGGACTACGTCTCCTCCTACGCCACCATGCATCCCGCAGAGGACTGGGCCGAGACGTTCGCGCACTATCTGCACATCCGCGACACCCTGGACACCGCGGCGGCGTTCGGGTTCGCTCCCGCGGGCGCGACGTTCGAGCGCAAGGTGCTGGGGCCCAGCGGCTTCGACACGATCATCGACCTGTGGCTGCCGTTGGCCTGGTCGCTGAACATGGTGAACCGCTCGATGGGCCGCGAGGACCTGTATCCGTTCGTGCTGCCGCCGCCGGTGCTGGAGAAGATGCGGTTCGTCCACGCCGTCATCGACGAGATCACCAGTGATCCCGTCAAACTCGAGTCGGTCAGCGCCTCACAGCAGCAGACCCAGGGCTGAGTTTTCCCGCGAGCAGACGCAAAATCGCGTCCTTTGCGCTTGATCAGTGCGAATTCGTGTCTGCTCGCGGTGGGTGGTTCGCGCCTCAGGCGGTGTGGCGCAGATAGGCGCGGCCGCGGGGCGACAGGCGGTAGCCGACGTCGAGGCTGATCGTCAGCCCGAGGCCCTTGAGCTGACGCACCCGCCGCTTGAAGCGCGGCACGTCCAGGCCGACCCGCTCGGCGAGATCCGGTGCGCGCACCGCCTCGTCGGCGCCGATCATCTCCAGGTACTGCCGGGTCCAGGGTGTTCCCGACGCGTCCCAGCGCGCCAGCCGCGCGCTGATCGCCGCCAGGTCGTCGGGGGTCAGCCGGTCGTCGGCGGCCAGGTCGGGCCGTTCGTCGGGCGCCAGGTAGGACACCGAGATCAGGTAGGTGTGCTCGGCCGGCCTGCGGTCCAGCTCGGCCTGCGCGGTCCGCGCGTCCGCGAACCCGGCGGCGCGGGCCTGCGCCGCGGTGACCCGGTACCGCGCCGGGCGCTCGACCACACCGTCGATGCGGATGGTTCCCGCCGGTGTGCGCTGGGTGCCGCCCACCTTCGCCCGTGGCACATCCCACCGCCGCAGCACCAGCGTGATCGTGCCGTCGGCGATGCCCCGGGCGGTGGCCTGGTTGATCAGCACGCCGGTGATCGTATGTCGCAACCGGAGATCGGGGCCCCGCGTTCCTAGGATCAGCCGGGTGAACGATCGCTACGGCCCCGACATCCTCGCCCGTGACCCGCACAGGTCCAAGCGTGTCCTGTCCACCGAACAGCCCGTCGAGCGCGACATGGTGGTCGAGGACGCGCAGAGCGGCTTCGTGGGCGCCGTCGTGCGGATCGAGAGGGGGCGGGTGGACCTCGAGGACCGCAACGGTCGCGTCCGGTCCTTTCCCCTCGGGCCCGGTTTCCTGCTGGAGGGCAAGCCGGTCATCCTCACCGCCCCGCGCGGCCCGGCGGCCGTGCCCGCCCGCACCGCGTCGGGGTCGGTCGCCGTCCCGAAGGTCCGGGCGCGCACCGCGCTGGCCAGCCGCATCTACGTGGAGGGCCGCCACGACGCCGAACTCGTCGAGCAGGTGTGGGGTCACGATCTTCGTGTCGAGGGCGTGGTCGTAGAGCACCTCGGCGGCGTCGACGATCTGGCCGCGATCGTGACCGACTTCGCGCCCGGCCCCGGCCGGCGCCTCGGCGTGCTGGTAGACCACCTGGTCGCCGGGTCCAAGGAGTCGCGCATCGCCGACGCGGTGCGGCGCGGTCCGGGCGGGACGCACACCCTCGTCGTCGGCCACCCCTACATCGACATCTGGCAGGCCGTGAAGCCGGCCCGGCTCGGAGTGGCGGCGTGGCCCGACGTGCCCCGCGGCGTGGACTGGAAACACGGCGTCTGCGAGGCATTGGGCTGGCCGCACGCCTCGCAGGCCGACATCGCCGGCGCGTGGCGACGCATCCGCGGGCGGGTACGGGACTGGACCGACCTCGAACCGGCGCTGATCGGCCGTGTCGAGGAATTGATCGACTTCGTCACCCAGCCCGCGCGCTAGCGGTGCGGGTTCCTGCGCGCTGACCCATTCCGTGTCCGGCGGGCGTGGTATGCCTGAAGCGTGTCCGACGGCCTGTTCGACGTGTCCGACGGCGGTGCGCCCGTCGACCGGCCACCCGGCAGGCCCGCGCCGGCGTCGCCGCTGGCCGTGCGGATGCGGCCGGCGACCCTCGACGAGGTCGTCGGCCAGCAGCACCTGCTTCAGCAGGGCTCGCCGATGCGTCGGCTCGTCGAGGGCTCCGGCGCCGCGTCGGTCATCCTCTACGGCCCGCCGGGCACCGGCAAGACCACACTCGCGTCGCTGATCTCGCAGTCCACCGGCCGACGCTTCGAGGCACTGTCGGCCCTGTCGGCCGGCGTCAAGGAGGTGCGCGCCGTCATCGACGTCGCGCGCCGCGCCGCCGCGCACGGCGACCAGACCGTGCTCTTCATCGACGAGGTGCACCGGTTCTCCAAGACCCAGCAGGACGCGCTGCTGTCGGCAGTCGAGAACCGGGTGGTGCTGCTCGTCGCGGCGACCACGGAGAACCCGTCGTTCTCGGTGGTGGCGCCGCTGCTGTCCCGGTCGCTGATCCTGCAGCTGCAACCGCTGACGCCCGACGACATCCGCGCGGTGGTGCGCCGCGCCGTCGAGGATCCGCGTGGCCTCGGCGGCGCGGTCGAGGTCACCGAGGACGCCGTCGACCTGCTCGTGCAACTGTCGGCCGGCGATGCCCGCCGGGCGCTCACCGCGCTCGAGGTGGCCGCCGAGGCGGGTGAGCGGGTCACCGTCGAGACCATCGAGCAGTCGCTGGACAAGGCGGCGGTGCGCTACGACCGCGACGGCGACCAGCACTACGACGTCGTCAGCGCCTTCATCAAGTCGGTGCGCGGCTCCGACGTCGACGCTGCGCTGCACTACCTGTCGAGGATGCTGGTGGCGGGGGAGGACCCGCGGTTCCTGGCGCGCAGGCTGATGATCCTGGCCAGCGAGGACATCGGGATGGCCGATCCGACGGCGCTGCTGACGGCCGTCGCGGCCGCGCAGACCGTGCAGCTGATCGGTATGCCGGAGGCACAGTTGACGCTCGCGCACGCGACGGTGCACCTGGCGACCGCGCCGAAGTCGAATGCGGTGACGACGGCGCTGGGCGCGGCGATGGGCGACATCCGCGCCGGCAAGGCGGGCATGGTGCCTCCGCACCTGCGCGACGGCCACTACTCGGGTGCGCAGAAGCTGGGCAACGCCGTGGGCTACCGCTACGCCCACGACCATCCGGACGGCGTTGTGCCACAGCAGTATCCGCCGGACGAGCTGGTCGGCACCGATTATTACCGGCCGACCGCGCGCGGAGCCGAACGCGAGATCGCCGGGCGGTTGGAGCGGCTGCGCGCCATCATCCGCAAGAAGCGCTGAACGCCCCTTCCGGCGCAATCGAATCCACTCTTGACACCCCTCACCGTCGCGCCTAACCTTGTAATCAACCAATTCATTGATCAAGCATGAGGTTGATAATGGCGGGCGGCGAGGACGACCGGTTGAACCGGGCGTTCCTGGCGCTGGCCGACCCGGTGCGGCGGGCGATCGTGGCCCGCCTCTCCCGGGGGCCTGCCACGGTCAACGAATTGGCCCAACCGTTCGACATCACCAAACAGGCTGTCTCGAAACACATTCAGGTGCTCGAATCGGCAGGGCTGGTCACCCGGACCCGCGACGCTCAGCGTCGCCCCGTCCATCTGGACGCCGCCGCCCTCGAGCGGCTGACTGCCTGGATCGACACCTACCGGCTCAACGCCGAACGCAGCTACCGCCGGCTGGACGACGTGCTGGCGGGATTGTCCGAAGAGAACACCGACACCGAAAGAGGAAAGACATCATGACGAAGGCACTCGAACTCAACGCCCCGGTCGACACGCTGGCCATGGAGTTCACCCGGGACTTCGACGCCCCGGTGCAGGCGCTGTTCCGGGCACACGCCGAGCCCGAGCTGGTCCGGCAATGGCTCGGGCCGCACGGTGTGGAGATGACCATCGACCGCTGGGATTTCCACACCGGCGGCGGCTACCGGTACCTGCACAGCGACGGTGACGGCGAGTACCGGTTCAACGGGGTGTTCCACACCGTTCGCGACGGCGAGCTGATCATCCAGACCTTCGAGTACGAGGGCTTCCCCGACAGCGTCAACATCGAGTACCTGTGGTTCGAGGATCTCGGCGGAAACCGCAGCCGGCTGCGTGGCCGGTCGATCTGCCCGACCACCGACGCCCGCGACGGGCTGCTGTCCTCGGGCATGGAGGGCGGCATGACCGAGGGCTACGAGCGGCTGGACGCGCTACTGCCGACGCTGTGAATTCGCTGGGATGATTTCCGGACGGCTGACAGCGATTCGCCATTCGCCGTCCATTCATCGCACAGAATTCGGTGCGTGCCTGTGAATTGGCGCCGAGGGCCTGTGCGGTAGTGCGGTTATTGCCAGAAAACATCGGTCCTGGCCTTATACGCTTGATTCGGCGCATCTTCGCTCGAGTGTAGGAAAATTCACGGCCGGGCCGGAAAATGGACTAATAGCGGGAAATCGCCGTTACACGTCCCATGACCGATACTGCAATTTCCGAAACAATGGACGCCACCGCCTTTCCCGGCGCACCGCATATTGCCGGCACGGCGATGGCGTTCACGCCCTACCGCTACACACAGGACGAGGTGGCCCGCGAGCTCACCGACTTCACCGACACCGGATTCGCCCGGTTCGCACGCACCAGCGGTGTCGAACACCGCAACCTGGCGCTGCCGATCCAGCGATACCCGGAACTGAGCGGGTTCACCGAGGCCAACACCGCCTATGTCGAGGTGGCGACGGAACTGGGTGAGCGCGCTGTCCGCACGGCGCTGCACGCCGCGGCCATCCGGCCCGACGAGGTGGATCTGATCGTGTGCGTGTCGAGCACCGGGGTCGCCGTGCCCACCATCGACGCCGCGATCAGTTCCCGCATCGGATTCCGGCCCGACGTCAAGCGCGTACCGCTGTTCGGACTCGGGTGCGTCGCCGGCGCGGCGGGCATGGCGCGCGTGCACGACTACCTGCGCGGATACCCGACGCACGTCGCGGTCCTGCTGTCGGTGGAGCTGTGCTCGCTGACGCTGCAACGCGACGACGCCTCGATTCCGGCGCTGATCGGGGTGTGCCTGTTCGGCGACGGAGCGGCCGCCGTGGTGGCCACCGGCGCACGCCGGGCGGGCGCGGCCGCACATCCCGGGCCCCGCGTTCTGGGCACCCGCAGCACGCTGTTCCCCGACACGGCCGACGTGATGGGCTGGAACGTCAGCGCCAGCGGGTTCCAGCTGGTGATGTCACGCGACGTGCCGAGAATGGCGGCCGACCATCTCGGCGACGAGGTGACGCGGTTCCTCGCCGACCACGGCCTTGCGGTCTCCGACATCTCCACGTGGATCTGTCATCCGGGCGGCCCCAAGGTGCTCGAGGCGATCCAGGATGCCGTCGGCGTCCCCGCCGAGGCGCTGCGGCACAGCTGGGACTCGATGCGAGACAACGGCAACATCTCGTCGGCCTCGGTGCTCGACGTCCTGGGCCGCACGATCGCCGGACGGCCGCCCGACGGATCGCTCGGTCTGATGCTCGCCATGGGCCCGGGCTTCAGCTTCGAACTGCTGCTGCTGAGCTGGTGAGCCATGGCGTATCTGGTGTTCATCCTCGTGATCGCGGCCGAGCGGCTGGTCGAGCTCGTGGTGGCCCGCCGCCACGCCCGCTGGTCGATCGCCAACGGCGGCAGGGAATTCGGCCGCAGGCACTATCCGGTGATCGTCGCGAGCCACGCACTTCTGCTGGTGGCCTGCCTCGTCGAGGTGTACGGCGGGCACCGCCCATTCATCCCCTGGCTGGGCTGGCCGATGGTCGCCGTCGTGGTGGCGAGCACCGGCGTCCGGTGGTGGTGTGTGGCCACGCTCGGCAGGCACTGGAACCCGCGGTTGATCGTCATTCCAGGCGCTCCGCTGGTCCGTCGCGGCCCGTACCGCTGGATGCACCATCCGAACTACACCGCGGTCGCCGCAGAGGTGGCGGCTCTGCCGCTGGTGCACTCGGCATGGCTGACCGCGATCGTGTTCACCGTCGTCAACGCGCTGGTGCTGACCGTCCGGATCCGGGCCGAGAACCTCGCCCTGGGATACGCATGACCCGTGAGACGCGGACGAAAAGGCAGGCGGCCGAGGGGAGCCCACCGATCGGGCGCCCCTTCGGGCAGGATGTGCCGGTGCACAGCGCATCGCGTACCGGCGCCGGACCGGTGTGACCTTGGACGTGCGCCATCCGGGCGTCCTGGCGGGCCTGGCCCGTGCGGCGACCGCCGCACCGCGGCGAATCCTCGTCATCGCCGTGCTGACGGTGGTCGCAGCGGGCATCTTCGGCGTCCCCGTTGCGGGCAAGCTCGCCGCCGGCGGGTTCCAGGACCCCGGCTCCGAATCGGCAAGGGCCGCCGAGCTCTTGACCGAACGGTTCGACAGAGGCGACGCACAACTGCTCATCACGGTGTCCTCGCCGGACGGTGCGCGCAGCGCCGCCGCCACCTCCGTCGCCAATGACGTCGTGGCGAAGCTACGCAGCTCACCCGACGTCGCGTCGGTGACCTCGGCCTGGACGGCGCCGGGACCCGCCGCGGCCCGGATGTTCAGCGAGGACGGCCGGTCCGGGCTGGTGATCGCGGGGGTGACCGGTGGCGAGAAACAGGCCGACGGCAACACCGCGGCCCTCGTCGACGCGATCGGCGGCGAGAGCTTCGAGCGCAACGGGGTGAGCGTGCGCGCCGGTGGTGTCGCGATGGTCAACGAGCAGGTCACCGCACAGTCTCAGCGCGATCTGCTGCTCATGGAGTCGATCGCGATCCCGTTCAGTTTCCTTGTGCTGGTGTGGGTGTTCGGCGGACTGCTGGCCGCCGCGCTGCCCCTTGCCGTCGGGGTGATCGCGATCGTCGGCGCACTGGCGGTGCTGCACGCCATCACGTTCGCCACCGATGTGTCGATCTTCGCGCTCAACCTCTGCATGGCGATGGGTCTGGCCCTGGCGATCGACTACACGCTGCTGATGATCAGCAGGTACCGCGACGAACTGGCGGACGGCGCACATCCCGACGAGGCCGTGCTGCGCATGATGATGACCGCCGGCCGCACGGTCGTCTTCTCGGCGACGACGGTGGCGCTGCCGATGGTCACCATGGTGCTGTTCCCGATGTACTTCCTGAAGTCGTTCGCATACGCCGGTGTCGCGACGGTGGTGTTCGCGGCGGTGGCGGCGCTGGTGGTGACCCCCGCGGTCATCGTCCTTCTCGGTGATCGCATCGACGCGATGGACGTGCGTCGCCTGGCGCGACGCATCCTCCGCCGCGGCGACCCGGCGCCGCGACCGGTGCAGCGCCAGTTCTGGTATCGGTCAACGCACTTCGTCATGCGGCGGGCGATCCCGATCGGACTGGCAGGGATCACGTTGCTGCTGGTGCTCGGCGCGCCGTTCCTGGGTGTCCGCTGGGGTCTGCCCGACGACCGGGTGCTGCCCGCGTCGTCCTCCGCGCACCAGGTGGGTGACCAGCTGCGCGACGGGTTCGCCGACGACCCGGCGACCGACGTGACCGTCGTGCTGCCGGACTCCGGCGGGATCACCCCCGACGAACTCGGCCGCTACGCCGCCGAACTATCCCGCGTGGCCGACGTCACGGCGGTGTCGGCGACGGTGGGCACCTTCGTCGACGGCCGGGCGGCAGGCCCGCCGACAGCGGCCGCCGGTGAGCGTGACGGCAGCGCGTTCCTCACCGTCGCCACCGATGCGCCGCTGTTCTCCGACCGCTCGGAACAGCAGCTCGACCGCCTGCAGGAGGTCGCCGCGCCTGGCAGCGGGCAGGTCCAGCTGGCCGGGGTCGCGCCATCGAACCGCGACAGCGTCAGGGCCATCACGTCCCGGTTGCCGATCGTGCTCGGCCTGGTCGCGCTGTCCACCTACTGCCTACTGTTCCTGTTGACCGGCAGCGTGGTGCTGCCACTGAAAGCCGTTGCCCTGAACATCCTCTCGCTGACCGCGGCGTTCGGCGCGATGGTGTGGATCTTCCAGGACGGCCACCTCGGCGCCTTCGGCACCACTCCGACGGGGACCCTGGTCGCCAACATCCCGGTGCTGCTGTTCTGCATCGCATTCGGGCTGTCGATGGACTACGAGGTCTTCCTGATGTCGCGGATCCGCGAGTTCTGGCTGGCCTCCGGGCGCACGGCGGCCGACGTCACCGAGAGCGTCGCGCTCGGGCTGGCACACACCGGCCGCGTCATCACCGCGGCCGCGGCGGTGATGTCGATCTCGTTCGCCGCGCTGATCGCGGCGAACGTCTCGTTCATGCGGATGTTCGGTCTGGGACTCACACTGGCGGTCCTGGCCGATGCGACCCTGGTGCGGATGATCCTGGTGCCCGCCTTCATGCGCGTCCTCGGACGCTGGAACTGGTGGTCGCCCGGACCTCTCGTGCGGTTGCACGACCGGCTCGGGCTGCGTGAAGGGCCGCTGGTGGTGACGTCCGACAGGTGACCGAGCAGCGACCGCCGGACGCCGAGCGTGCGGGTCGTCGTCGAGCGAAAGCCGACCCAGCGACGAGACGGCCCACACTCGGCGAAAAAAAGTCCCGGCTGACCGTAGCCAGCCGGGACCGAGTGCGAAGAGGTCAGCGGAACATGGACCGGCGACGGCCACCAAGCGCGCCGCCACGGCTGCCACCCATGACGCCGGTACGGCGACGTCCCATCAGCGCGGCGACCAGGGCCACGCCGAGCGCGGCGACGATGACCTGGACCAGCAGTTCCAGCCAGTCGATCCCATTCGTCGCGGTGGGGATGCCGATCGCGCGGGCGATGGCGGTGCCGATGAACGCCGACACGATGCCGACGAGCACGGTGATCAGGAATCCGATCGGCTGGCGGCCGGGTAGCGCCAGGCGGCCGAGAACGCCGACCACGACGCCGATCAGGATTGCGGTGATGATGCCGGTGGGTGTCATTTCTCCTCCAAGGGGAAGTGTGGCTGGAGCTGAATTACCCTTGGCCCGCCGAAAATAAACGCGAGCGTCAAACGGCCCGCGCGGCGCTGGTGGAGGCCGCGCCCGCCGGCTCGTAGGCTCGACGGCATGGACACCGATGTACTCGACGTCGACACCACACGCCGCCGCATCGTCGACCTGACCGACGAGGTGCGCGCGTTCTGCGGCGACCACGGTGACGGCCTGTGCAACATCTTCGTGCCGCACGCGACCGCAGGCGTGGCGATCATCGAGACCGGCGCGGGCTCCGACGACGACCTGATCGACACGCTGGAGGCGCTGCTGCCGCGCGACGACCGGTACCGCCACGCGCACGGCTCACCCGGACACGGCGCCGACCATGTGCTGCCGGCTCTGGTGGCCCCGTCGGTGACGGTCCCGGTGCAGGGCGGCCGCCCGCTGCTCGGCACCTGGCAGAGCGTGGTGCTCGTCGACCTGAACAGGGACAATCCGAAGCGTTCGGTGCGGCTCAGCTTCCTCGGCGCCTGAGCCGGGGCCCGACCGGGCGGCTGCGTCGTCACGGGGTTCGGCGGGCCGGTGGGCCGGCACCGTCGACCGGTACTGTGGTGCGGTCGATTTGTTCGCGACCACGACTACCAGCGAGGACAGCAGGAACGTGCAGACACACGAGATCAGGAAACGCTTCCTCGATCATTTCGTGAAGGCAGGTCACACCGAAGTGCCCAGCGCTTCGGTGATCCTCGATGACCCCAACCTGTTGTTCGTCAACGCCGGCATGGTGCAGTTCGTGCCGTATTTCCTCGGCGCGCGCACCGCGCCGTGGGACCGCGCGGTGAGCATCCAGAAGTGCATCCGCACACCCGACATCGACGAGGTCGGCATCACCACCCGGCACAACACCTTCTTCCAGATGGCCGGCAACTTCTCGTTCGGCGACTACTTCAAGAAGGGCGCCATCGAGTTCGCCTGGACTCTGCTGACCAACCCGCAGGACCAGGGTGGTTACGGCCTCGACCCGGAAAGACTGTGGGCGACGGTCTATCTCGACGACGACGAGGCCATCGCGCTGTGGCAGGAGGTCGCGGGCCTGCCGCTCGAGCGGATCCAGCGCCGGGGGATGGCCGACAACTACTGGTCGATGGGTATTCCCGGACCCTGCGGGCCGTCGTCGGAGATCTACTACGACCGCGGACCCCAGTACGGCGTCGAGGGCGGCCCCGAGGCCAACGAGGACCGCTACATCGAGATCTGGAATCTCGTGTTCATGCAGAACGAGCGTGGCGAGGGCACGTCGAAGGAGGACTTCGAGATCCTCGGCCCGCTGCCGCGCAAGAACATCGACACCGGCATGGGCGTCGAGAGGGTGGCGTGTCTGCTGCAGGACGTCGACAACGTCTACGAGACCGACCTGCTGCGCCCCGTGATCGACCTCGTCGCGGGCATCGCGCCGCGCGGCTACGGGGCGGGCAGCCACGCTGACGACGTGCGATACCGCATCATCGCCGACCACAGCCGCACCGCGGCGATCATCATCGGCGACGGCGTCAGCCCGGGCAACGAGGGCCGCGGATACGTGCTGCGGCGATTGCTGCGCCGGATCATCCGCTCGGCGAAACTGCTGGGCGTCGAACAACCGGTGATGGCCGACCTGATGACCACGGTGCGCGACGCGATGGGTCCGTCGTACCCGGACCTGGCCGCCGACTTCGACCGCATCCAGCGCATCGCCGTCGCCGAGGAGACCGCGTTCAACCGGACGCTGGCCTCTGGCTCGCGGCTGTTCGACGAGGCCGCCCGCAGCACCCGCGCGTCCGGTGCCACGGTGCTGTCCGGCAACGATGCGTTCACCCTGCACGACACCTACGGCTTCCCCCTCGAGCTGACCCTGGAGATGGCCGCCGAGGCCGGCCTGAGCGTCGACGAGGAGGGCTTCCGCGGACTGATGGCCGAGCAGCGCCGGCGCGCCAAGGCCGACGCCGCCGCGCGCAAGCAGGCGCACAGTGACCTGTCGGCGTACCGGGAGCTGGTCGACGCAGGGCCGACCGAGTTCACCGGCTTCGACGAATTGTCCACCGAAGCAACAATTCTCGGCATCTTCGTCGACGGCCGCCGGGTTCCGGTGGTCACCCACTCCGGCGACGGTGAGACCTCGCCGGGGCGCGTCGAGTTGGTGCTCGACCGCAGCCCGTTCTACGCGGAGTCGGGTGGGCAGATCGCCGACGAGGGAACCGTCACGGGGACAGGCGCGTCTGGGACGGCGAAGGCGGCGGTCACCGACGTGCAGAAGATCGCCAAGACGCTGTGGACGCACCGGGTGAACGTCGAATCCGGCGAGTTCGTCGAGGGTGACACCGTCGTCGCCGCCGTCGACCCGCGCTGGCGGCACGGTGCCACCCAGGGACACTCGGGCACGCACATGGTGCACGCCGCGCTGCGCCAGGTACTCGGCCCCAACGCCGTGCAGGCCGGCTCTCTGAACCGGCCGGGCTACCTGCGCTTCGACTTCAACTGGCAGGGCGCGCTCACCGACGATCAACGCAGCGAGATCGAAGAGGTCACCAACGAGGCGGTCGAAGCCGACTTCGAGGTGCACAGCTTCACCACCGGACTCGAGCGGGCCAAGGCGATGGGCGCGATGGCGCTGTTCGGCGAGAACTACCCCGAGGAGGTGCGTGTCGTCGAGATCGGCGGACCGTTCTCCATCGAGCTGTGCGGCGGCACCCATGTGCGCAATTCGGCACAGATCGGTCCGGTCACCATCCTCGGCGAGTCGTCCGTCGGCTCCGGGGTGCGCCGCGTCGAGGCCTACGTCGGCCTCGACTCGTTCCGCCACCTCGCCAAGGAGCGGGCGCTGATGGCAGGCCTCGCATCGTCGTTGAAGGTGCCCTCCGAAGAGGTGCCCGCCAGGGTCGCCACGCTGGTGGAACGGCTGCGGGCAGCGGAGAAGGAACTGGACCGCATGCGGCTGGCGAACGCGCGCGCCGCCGCGGCGAACGCCGCCGCCGGTGCTGATCTTGTCGGTAAGGTGCGTGTCGTGGCGCAGCGGATGGCCGGCGGGATGTCGGCGGCGGATCTGCGCAGCCTCGTCGGCGACATCCGCGGCAAGCTGGGCGCCGAACCGGCCGTCGTCGCACTGGTCGCCGAGGGCGACAACGACACCGTGCCGTTCGTGGTGGCCGTCAACCCGGCCGCACAGGATCTCGGCCTGCGTGCCGACGACCTGGTCAAGACATTCGGTGCGGCGGTCGGCGGCCGTGGGGGCGGCAAGGCCGATCTGGCGCAGGGTTCCGGTAAGGGGGCGGCGGGGATCGACGCGGCGATGGCCGCGTTGCGCGCCGAGATAGGCCGGAGCTGACTTGGTGGCCGACACCGATCACCGGCTCCCGGATCGGCCCGGGGCAGCGGGCGGTGACCCCGATCCGGGTCGCGGCCGGCGCGTCGGCATCGACGTCGGGAGCGTCCGGATCGGCGTCGCCGTGAGTGACCCCGACGCGATCCTGGCCACGCCGGTCGAGACGGTGACGCGTGACCGCCGCCGCAAGGACCGCCACCTGCGACGGCTGACCGAGCTGGTCGGCGAGTTGGCGGCGGTCGAGGTGGTGGTTGGCCTGCCGCGTACGCTCGCGGACCGGACGGGTCCGGCCGCCCAGGACGCGATCGCGCTCGCCGACGAACTGGCGCGGCGGGTGTCGCCGGTGCCGGTGCGGCTGGCCGACGAACGGCTCACCACCGTGTCGGCGCAGCGTTCGCTGCGCGAGGCCGGGGTACGGGCGAAAGGGCAGCGGGCCATCATCGACCAGGCCGCCGCCGTGGGAATTCTGCAGAGCTGGCTGGATCAGCGGCGCGCGGCCCTGGCGGCGCCCGGAGAGGGCGTGGATGACTGAGAACTGGAACGGCCGGAGCAGGGCGGAGCCGGTGGCGGTGGGACCGCCACGGCGCCGGATGAGCCGGTCCGACCGGATGCGCGCGGACCGCATCCGGCGCAAGCGGCGCGTCACGAGGGCGTTCACCCTGACGCTGCTGGTGGTCGTGATCGTCGGCGCGGTGTTCCTCGGCTCGAAGCTGTGGCACGGCATCTTCGGCGGCGGCGGGGAGGACTTCGCCGGTGACGGTGTCTCCGACGTCGTGATCCAGGTCCAGGACGGCGACTCGACGACGGCGATCGGCGAGACGCTCGCCGAGAACAAAGTCGTCGCCACCGTGCAGTCGTTCGTCAACGCCGCGGCGGGCAACTCGGCCATCTCGGCGATCCAGCCCGGCTTCTACAAGCTGCGCACCGAGATCTCGGGCGCCAGCGCCGTCGAACGCCTCGTCGACCCGGGCAGCCGCGTCGGCAAGCTGGTCATCCCCGAGGGCCGCCAGCTCGACGACGTGCGCGACGTCAAGACCAACGCCGTCACCGAGGGCATCCTCACCCTCGTCTCCAAGGCCACCTGCGTCGACCTCGACGGCGCAGAGCGCTGCGTGGCCGCCGACGAACTGCGTCAGATCGCCGGTTCGGCACCGCTGTCCGCCCTGGCCGTGCCCGAGTGGGCCGTCCAGCCGGTGACGGCGATGGGTGCCGACCACCGTCGCATCGAGGGCCTGATCATGGCCGGGGCGTGGAACATCGACCCGTCGGCCACACCGACCGAGATCCTGTCGACCCTGATCGGCGCGAGCGCCACACAGTACGCGCAGGCGGGCATCCAGGAGACCGCGACGGCGATGAACCTGTCGCCCTACCAGGTGCTGACGGTGGCCTCGCTGGTGCAGCGCGAGTCCAAGCCGGAGGACTTCGCGAAGGTGGCCCGGGTCATCTACAACCGGCTGGCCGAGAACCGCACCCTGGAGTTCGACTCCACCGTGAACTACCCGCTGGACCGGATCGAGGTGGCCACCACCGACGGCGACCGGGCCCAGGGCAACCCGTGGAACACCTATGTGCGGCCGGGACTGCCCGCCACGCCGATCTGTTCACCGAGCCGGCCGGCGCTGGTGGCCGCCGAGCAGCCCGCCCCCGGTGACTGGCTGTACTTCGTGACCATCGACATGCAGGGCACCACCCTGTTCACCCGCGACTACAACCAGCACCTGGCCAACATCGAACTGGCGCAGCGCAACGGTGTGCTCGACTCGGCACGGTAGCTCCGACGAGGTGCGCCGGGCCGCGGTACTGGGCTCGCCGATCGCGCACTCGCGGTCGCCGCAGGTGCACCTGGCCGCCTACCGGGCGCTCGGGCTCGACAGCTGGACCTACGACCGGATCGAGTGCACCGCCGATCAGCTGCCCGAACTGGTGGGTGGCCTCGGCCCCGAGTGGGTGGGCCTGTCGGTGACCATGCCGAACAAGTTCGCGGCGCTGCGCTTCGCCGACGAGCGCACCGAGCGCGCAGACCTCGTCGGCTCCGCCAACACCCTGGTGCGCAGCGGCCGGGGCTGGCGGGCCGACAACACCGACGTCGACGGCATCGTCGGCGCACTCGGCAGCGCCTCGGGCCACGCGATGGTG
>NZ_JAUMSQ010000161.1:0-697 GCF_030519285.1 Mycolicibacterium arseniciresistens | reverse complement strand
CGCAGACCTCGTCGGCTCCGCCAACACCCTGGTGCGCAGCGGCCGGGGCTGGCGGGCCGACAACACCGACGTCGACGGCATCGTCGGCGCACTCGGCAGCGCCTCGGGCCACGCGATGGTGCTGGGGTCCGGCGGCACCGCTCCGGCCGCGGTGGTGGCGCTGGCGGGTCTCGGTGTCCGGCGCATCACCGTGGCCGCGCGCAGTGAGGACAGGGCCGCGCCGCTGGTGCGGCTGGCCGCACGTTGCGGGGTGGCGGCGCAGTGGTGCCAGCTGATCGGCGAGCGGGTGGCCGCCGCGCCCGCCGATGTGCTGGTGAGCACGATCCCGGCCGATGCCGCCCGCCCGTACGCGGTGGATCTCGCGGGCACGCCGGTGCTGCTGGACGCCATCTACGATCCCTGGCCGACGCCGCTGGCATCGGCGGTCGCGGCCGCCGGCGGCCGGGTGGTCAGCGGGCTGGAGATGCTGTTGAACCAGGCCTTCGCGCAGGTCGAGTTGTTCACCGGGATGCCGGCGCCCAAAGAGGTGATGAGGGCCGCGCTGCGCTGACCTTAGCCTCGACGGATGGGGGCGGGGGTTCTGGTGGCGGCCGCATGCTGGCTGGTGGCGTTGTCGATCTGCGACGTCCGGCAGCGGCGGCTGCCCAACGCGTTGACGCTGCCCGGCGCCGTGCTGGTGCTCGCGGCCGCCGCCCTC
>NZ_JAUMSQ010000160.1:0-21365 GCF_030519285.1 Mycolicibacterium arseniciresistens | reverse complement strand
ACGGCGTCCGACACCGCCTGCCAACCGCCTGCCCGTTTCAGGGCGGCGGCCTCCACCAGCAGGAACTGCCCGTTGGCCGCCGCCATCGACGGCCGCGCGGACCGCTCGGCGATCCGCAGCGGCAAGGTGGTCAGCCACGACCACGCCAGCAGCGGCTGCACGAGCCGCCCTGCCACCCCCGCCGCGACCTGCCGCGGCCACGGGCTGAGCAGGTCCAGCGGCCGCGGTCCCCGTAGCAGCGCCACCGCGGCGGCGACGGCATGCCGGGCGAGCACCACGTCCGCGTCGATGTACACCAGGACCTCGCCGCGGGCCGCGGCCGCCAGTTGCGCGCACGCGTGCGGTTTACCCAGGAATCCGGGCGGGGGCGGAACGCCGGTCAGCACCCGCAACCGCGGGTCGGGCACGGCCAGCCGCCGCACCACGTCGGCGGTGCCGTCGGAGGAGCCGTCGTCGAGCACCAGGATCTCGGCGTCGGCCAGGCCGCGCTGGGCGAGCAGCGAGCGGATCGTCGGCGCGATGCGGTGCGCCTCGTCGCGTGCCGGCACCAGCACCGACACCGGGGCGGTCACCTCCGGCGGCACGTCGGGCGGGCGCCGCAGCAGCCGCAGGTTCAGCACCGCATGCGCGGTCCCGGCGGCGGCCAGCGCCGATCCGGCGGTGACGAGTGCCCGTAGAGTTTCGGTCAGGCGAGCAGCGGGCACCTGCAAACTCTACGGAACCGTCGACCAGCGGAGGTATTGCGTGGCGTTGGCCGGCCCCCTGCTCGGAGCGCGGGTGCGGATCCCCGCGGACCGCCTGGTGTGGGCGCTCGTCGCCGCCGCGGTCCTCGTGCAGATCGCCTACCCGTTGACGCCCGAGACGTGGCGCACCGAGGTCACGGTCACGAGTGTGATGGTCTTCTTCCTCGCCGCCGTCGCCGACGTCGCGCGGCTGCACGGCGCCGTCGGGGCGGCGGTGCTGATCGCGGTCGCCGGTGGCGGCGGACTGCTCGCGGAGGCGGTCGGGGTGGCCACCGGCCTGCCGTTCGGGCCGTACGCCTACACCGGCACCCTCGGCGCCGAGGTGCTCGGCGTCCCGCTGGTGGTGCCGATGGCCTGGGTGATGATGGCCTGGCCCGCGCTGGTGGTGGCCCGCACGCTCGCGGTGCGCGGCCCCGCCGTCGTCGCGGTGGGTGCGGTGGCGCTGACGGTGTGGGATGTGTTCCTCGACCCGCAGATGGTCGATGCCGGCCACTGGACGTGGTTCGACCCGGATCCCGGTCTGCCGCTGGTCCCGGGCATTCCGCTGACCAATTACGCGGGCTGGCTGCTGGTGTCGGCGCTGGTGGTGGCGGCGCTGCACGCGCTGCTGCGCCGCGAGGACCGGCCGTCGGGCCCGGCGGCGGCGCTGTACCTGTGGGTGTACTTCTCCTCGGTGCTCGCCCACGCGGTGTTCTTCGGGCTGCCCGGCTCGGCGGTCACCGGCGGGCTGCTGATGGGACTGGTCGCGGTGCCGTTCGCCGTCGCGCTGGTGCGCAGGCGCGACCGCGCGGTCACTCCCCCCGCAACCCGGTGAGGAACCGCTGCACGCTCCGGGTCAGCGAGGCGGGCACGCGGTCGGGATCCATCAGGTCGTTCTCGGCGAGCGGACCGGCCTCGCCGGCCACCGTCTCCTCGGTGAACACCCGCAGCGTCCTGCCGTGCCCGCGCAACTCCTCGACCGCCTGCAGGAACGAGCCCCGGCGCGCCAGCGTCCGCTCGAACTCGCCCGCCGACACCCCGAGGTGCTCGCTGATCAGCCGGTGCCGCACCGCGACGATGGTCGCGCGGACGTCGTCCTGACCGCTGCCGTCGGCCGCTTCTGCGCCGGCCTCGATGGCCACGTCGCATTCGCTGTCGAACCCCATCGACCGGTTGTTGAGATTCGAGGAGCCGACGCGCAGCAGCCGGTCGTCGATCACCATGACCTTGGAGTGCACGTAGACCGGGCTGCCGCCGTCGGTCACCGGCCAGTAGATGCCGAACCGGCCGTGCTCGTCGGCCGACCAGAGCACGTGCAGCAGCCGCTGCCTGGCGCTGTCCATCGCCGTCTGCTCGAGCCGGCTCTCCGATTGCCGGGGCATCACGACGACGACGTCGGGTCCCTCGGCTTCGCGCAGCCGGGCGGCGAGCGCCTCGACGAGCGTCCGGGAGGCGAGGTACTGGTTCTCCAGGTAGATGGTGTCCCGGGCGGCGGCGATCGCCTCGAGGTTCAGCGCCTCCACTTCCCGCACCTCGGTCTGGTTCTCCAGCGCCGGCAGCGTGCGGGCGATGCCGACGTCGATGTCGGTCAGGGTGGGGTGGAGGCTGCGCGGCCACGCCGTGTGGGCGGCGTGCACGGGTTCCAGACGGCGGCCGGTCGCGGCGCGCCAGCGGTCGCGGGCCAGCTCGCCGAGCGCCCGTGCGGCATCGCCGTCCACGGCGACGGCGACCTCGTGCCGGGGGCCGTAGTTGCGGCCTAGGGCGCGGCGGAACCGGCTGTTGTGCTCGTGGTCGGGGGTGTCCCAGCGGTCGAGGGTGAGGTCGATCCCGCCGCAGAAGGCGATGGCGTCGTCGATGACGAGGACCTTCTGATGGTGCACCGAACCGGTGGGGTGGGCGCCGTCGATCGCGAACTGCAGCCTCTCCTTGCTGAGCCAGTTCTTCACCACCACCGGGGTCATGCCCTGCCAGATGCCTTGCAGCGCAGGGAACATGTTGAGGTTCGACTTGAGCACGTGGACCTCGAGGTCCGGCCTGCGCCGGGAGATCCACCGTAGGAAGGCGCCCAGCTGGTTCGGCCCGGCGATCCGCTTGCCGCCGCGCTCGAAGGTCATCCGGGTGTCGAAGTCCCAGCCGATCAGCACGATCCGGTGCCGCGCGCGCAGCATCGCGGTCTTCGCGTGGTGGAAGTAGTCGGCGGCGTCGACGATGCAGGCGAACCGTTCCGCACGCTCCACCCGCCAGCACGTCTCACCGGGAACGAGCACCGACATGGCGCTGTGTCTACCCCATCTACGTCCAGGCGAACACCGGTTGTTCGAGTTCGTCGACCGGGTCGTGGCGGCCTTCGAGTCCGAGCCACCGCAGTTGCAGCAGCACCGCGCCGGTGGGGGCGTGGATGAGGTCGTTGCCGAGCGGGATCTGCACGACGGGCCGCGGGCTCTCCGGGATGGTGATGAACCGTGGCGAGTCGGCGCGCTGCAGCTGGTGCAGGCCCACGCGGTAGACGGCGACCACCTCGTCGGGCGCCGGCCGCGGGTCGAGCCTGCCGCCGCCCCAGACCACCACCGGGGTGATGACGTAGCCGGACCGCGTCGGGTAGTCGTCGAGCAGGCCGAGCACGTTCTCCTCGGGCAGCCCGACACCCACCTCTTCGTCGAGTTCGCGCAGCGCCGCCTCGACCACGGTCTCCCCCGGATCCAGCCGGCCGCCGGGCAGCGCCCACTGGGCGGCGTGGCTGTTGAGCCGGGACGCCCTGCGGCACAACAGGAATGCGGCACCTCCCGATACGTCGACCATGCGGCCGTCGAGCCCGGCCTCGGGCATCGGCCGCCCGGCGATCCAGTCGTCCACCGGCGCCGGGTCCACCCGGTCCTCGCCGAGATCGGAGTCGACGAGCACGACGGCGACGGCGGCGTGCCGTTTCGTCGGGTCGGTCACGGTGCGGCGGTCGTGCCCGGCCAGGTGCGTCGCGATCCGGTTCCGCAACGCGTCGTCGTAGCTGATCTGGCCGGGGATCGTCACCGCTCGACCATATGGCAGCGCGGCACGATTCCCCGATGGCGGCCTCGCAACGCTGGGCGATCGCTTAGCATCGCTGCCCATGAGCCGTCTCGACCGCGCGAGCGTCACGGAGTGGCGGCGCTTCTGGAAGCTGCCCGCGGCCGCCGGCCTGGGTTACTCGATCGGCGTCATGCACGTCTACTCGCTCGGCGCGTTCATGGCGCCGCTGCAGGAGGAGTTCGGCTGGTCCAGGGCCGAGGCGTCGCTGGGGCTGACGATCGTCGGGATGGCCGCGGCCGTCGCCGCGCTGCCCATCGGTCTGCTGGTCGACCGGATGGGACCGCGGCGCGTCGGCATCACCGGCGTGGTGCTGGTGGGCGCCGCGTTCGCACTGCTCGGCAGCGCCACCGGATCGCTGGCCAACTGGATCCTGCTGTGGGCCTTGTTGTCCTTCGCCTCGTTCTGGGTGCAGACGACGGTGTGGACCAGCGCGGTCGCCAGCCGGTTCGACAGCTCCCGCGGGCTGGCCTTCGCAGTCACGCTGTCCGGCGGCTCCCTGGCCGCGGCGGTCTTCCCGCCACTGGCCACCACCTTCATCGCCGCCTACGGCTGGCGCGGCGCGTTCGTCGGACTCGGTCTGCTCTGGGGTGCGCTGGTGGTCTTGGTGGTGGCACTGTTCTTCCGCGGCGCCCAGGACGAACGCCGGCCGCCGCCGGTCGACGTCGCCGCCGCGACGCCGCCGCCGCCACTGGCCGGTCTCACCATGCGCGAGGGACTCCGGTCGGCCACTTTCTACCGGCTCCTGCTCGCCGCAGGACTCTTCGCGTTCACCACCCTCGGCGTCGTCGTGCACCTGGTGCCGATCCTGCGTGATGCCGGTACCGAACCGCTGGCCGCGGCGGGCACGGCGGCGCTGGTCGGGATCTTCTCGATCGTGGGCCGGCTGGGAATCGGCGTGCTGCTCGACCGCTTCCCCGGACGCGTCGTGGGTGCCTGCGCCTACCTGGTGCCGATCGTCGGAAGCGCGTTGCTGCTCTTCGACGGCACGAATCCGGTGAGTCAGACCGTGGCGGCGGCGCTGTTCGGCCTCACCCTCGGCGCCGAGGTCGACGTGATCGCCTACCTGGCCTCCCGGCACTTCGGCGTCCGGAACTTCGGCGGCCTGTTCGGCGGCCTGGTGGCCGCGCTCTCGCTGGGCACGGCGTTCGGGCCGCTCGCGGCGGGGGCGATCTCCGACGCCACCGGGGGCTACGGGCCGTTCTTGATCCTCACCATGACGCTCATGGGACTGAGCAGTCTGGCGCTGGCGAGCCTGCGTCCGCCACCGGACTGGACCGGCGCCGCCGCGCCGGATGTCGCGTCGACCCTCAGTCCGCCGTGACCGTGAACGGCCGCCTGGCGTCACCGATCTGGATCAGCGACCCGTCGGCGGTGACCGCGGTCGCGGAGATGCCGCCCTCGCCGTCGGCCATGGCCGCGTCGAGCGCGACCCGGTACCGCAGCGTCACGGCCCTGCCCTTCGGGAAGCCCCCGAGGTCGGTGAACTGGCCGAGGTGGTCCATGCCGAGGCCCGCCGCGGGGCTCTGTACCGGCACCCAGGAACCGGCCGCCGCGTCGTAGCGCTCGACGGTTCCCTTCGCGATGCCGGGGACCGGCGCGCAGCTGCAGTTGTCCAGCACCAGTCCCACACCGACCGACGGGTAGTCGACCGGGGTGTCGTTGCACACCGTCACCTCGACCTCGGCAGGCGCCGCGCCGGGCGTGATCGTGCCGGCGGGGATGCCGCTCATCGCGACCGAGAGGCGGTACTCCTCGGGGACGAAGCCGTAGGGCTCGTCGTGCGGCACCGGCCAGTTCTCCGGGCTGACGGCGCAGTCCGAGTGCTGGGCCGGCGGTGCGGCCGTGGGCGCCGCTGTCGGCGTGACGGTCACCGTCGGGGCCGGTGCGGAGCTCGTCGGCGCGGCGACCGTGGTGGTGACGGTCACCGTGCCCGGCGCCGTCGGCGGCGTGTCCGTGGAGCAGGCGGGGGTCATCGCCAGGGCGGCGAGCGCCGCGGCGAAGCCGACGAGGCGCGCGTGTGTGCGTGTCATGCCGCCAAGTCCACCCCACCGCTCCGGTTACCGATCCCAAATGCGCGTCGGGCACGCTGGTGGGGCCATGTCACCCACCCCCCTGCTCGACGACCCCGACGACCTGTCGGCGCTGCGCGCGATGGGCGACGACGCCGACGGACTCTTCGCGTCGTTCGCCGCGTGGGCCGAGGCGAACGGCACCGCGTTGTACCCCGCGCAGGAGGAGGCGCTGATCGAACTGGTCAGCGGCGCCAACGTGGTGCTGGCGACGCCAACCGGTTCGGGTAAGTCGCTGGTGGCCACCGGCGCTCAGTACGCGGCGCTGGCGGCGGGGCGGCGCACCTACTACACCGCCCCGATCAAGGCGCTGGTCAGCGAGAAGTTCTTCGCACTGTGCGGGGTGTTCGGCGCGGTGAACGTCGGCATGCTGACCGGCGACGCCGCGGTCAACGCGGACGCGCCGATCATCGCGTGCACGGCCGAGGTGCTCGCGAACATCGCACTGCGGGAAGGACCGGACGCCGCGATCGGCCTGGTGGTGATGGACGAGTTCCACTTCTACGGCGATCCCGACCGGGGCTGGGCGTGGCAGGTGCCGCTGCTCGAGTTGCCGCGCGCCCAGTTCCTGTTGATGTCGGCCACGCTCGGCGACGTCACGTTCCTGCGCGAGGACCTCACCCGCCGCACCGGGCGGCCGACGGCACTGGTGGCCCACGCCGAGCGGCCGGTCCCGCTGTTCTACTCCTACGCCACCACGCCGATGCACGAGACCATCGGCGACCTGCTCGACACCAGGCAGGCGCCGATCTACGTCGTGCACTTCACGCAAGCCTCCGCGCTGGAACGGGCGCAGGCGCTGATGAGCATCAACGTCAGCACCAAGGAGGAGAAGGCGGCGATCCGCGACCTGATCGGCGCGTTCCGGTTCTCCTCGGCGTTCGGCGCCACGCTGTCGCGGCTGGTGCGGCACGGCATCGGTGTGCACCACGCCGGGATGCTGCCCAAGTACCGGCGGCTGGTCGAACAGCTCGCGCAGGCCGGGCTGCTGAAGGTGATCTGCGGCACCGACACCCTCGGCGTCGGCATCAACGTGCCGATCCGCACCGTGGTGTTCTCCGCGCTGTCGAAGTACGACGGCATCCGCACCCGGCTGCTCAATGCGCGCGAGTTCCACCAGATCGCCGGGCGGGCGGGCCGCGCCGGATACGACACCGCGGGCACCGTGGTGGTGCAGGCCCCCGAGCACGAGGTGGAGAACCTCAAACAGTTCGCCAAGGTGGCCGACGACCCGAAGAAGCGCCGTAAGTTGGTGCGGCGCAAAGTGCCCGAGGGCATGGTGCCGTGGAGCGAGAAGACCATGACGCGGCTGGTCGAGGCGGCGCCCGAGCAGCTGACGAGCAACATGCGGGTGTCGACGGCGATGATCCTCGACGTCGTCGACCGTCCCGGTGACCCGTTCGACGCGATGCGGCGGCTGCTCACCGACAATCACGAGCCCCGCAAGCGCCAGCTCCAGCTCATCCGGGAGGCGGTGGGCATCGCCCGCTCGCTGCTGCAGGCCGGCGTCGTCGAACGCCTCGAGGCCCCCGAACCCGATGGGCGGCGCTACCGGTTGACCGTCGACCTGCCGCGCGACTTCGCGCTGTACCAGCCGCTGTCCACCTTCGCCCTCGCCGCCATCGATGTGCTGGATGCGGAGTCGGAATCGTATGCGCGCGATGTCGTCTCGGTGATCGAGGCGACGCTGGAGGACCCGCGTCAGATCCTGGCCGCGCAGCTGAACAAGGCCAGGGGCGAGGCGGTGGCCGCGATGAAGGCCGAGGGCATCGAGTACGACGAGCGGATCGAGCTGCTCGACGACGTCACCTATCCGCGGCCGCTCGAGGAGCTGCTGCAGCACACCTACGAGGTGTACCTGCAGACGAACCCGTGGGCGGCGGACTCACCGCTGTCGCCGAAGTCCGTCGTGCGGGAGATGTGGGAGCGCGGGCTGAGCTTCCGTGAGTTCGTCAGCACCTACAAGCTCACCCGGTCCGAGGGCGCGGTGCTGCGCTACCTGTCCGATGCGGTGAAGGCGCTGCGGTCCGGGGTGCCTGCGGCCGCGCGCACCGAGGAGGTCACCGACATCGTCGAGTGGCTCGCCGAATTGGTGCGCCAGGTCGACTCCAGCCTGCTCGACGAGTGGGAACAGCTCACCAGTCCCGATCAGCACGGTGGAGCTGCCCCAGAGATTCCAGCGGTGCCCGTCCGGCCGCGCCCGCTGACCGGCAACGAGCGGGCGTTCACCGCGATGGTCCGCAACGCGCTGTTCCGCCGGGTGGAGCTGTTCGCCCGCCGCCGCTGGAATGAGCTGGGCGAGTTGGATTCCGGGTCGGGGTGGCACGCCGAACGGTGGGCCGACGCCGGACGGGAGTATTTCGCCGAGCATGCCGACGTGGGGATCGGCGCCGACGCCCGCGGCCCGGCGCTGCTGATCATCGACCGCCAGCCTGGTGTGTGGCGGGTGCGGCAGATCCTCGACGACCCGGCGGGCGACCGCGACTGGGGCATCGACGTCGAGGTCGATCTGGAGGCGTCCGACGAGGAGGGCGTCCCGGTGATCCGGCTGGTGGAAGCCGGGCGGATGGACTAGTTGGTCGACGGTGGTGGTTGGGGTTGGAACGGTGGGTACCACCACCAGTCGGCCCGTTCGCCGGTGGGCCCGGGACAGGGTGGTACATCGGGCGGCGGTGTCGTCGGCGGTCGGGCCAGTGATGCCGAACTGAGCTGTCGCCCATCGTAATCGGTGACGATGAGGTTCTGTGCGGGGCCGGTGATGGTGATGCCGCCTCGGTGGTGCATCCGGTGGTGGTACGGGCAGACCAGGACGAGGTTGTCCAGTTCGGTGGGGCCGCCGTCCTCCCAGTGCCGGATGTGGTGGGCGTGCAGACCGCGGGTGGCCCCGCATCCGGGGACCACGCAGCAGCGGTCCCGGTGCTCGAGCGCCCGCCGTAGCTTGCGGCTGATCTGGCGGGTGTCGCGTCCGGACCCGATGGGTTGGCCGTGGCGTTCCAGCCACACCTCGAAGGTGGCGTCGCACAGCAGGAATTGACGGTCGGCGTCGGTGAGCACCGGACCGAGGTGCAATGACGCCACTCGTTCCTTGACGTCCACGTGGGCGATCACGGTGGTGCGGTGTCCGTGCGGGCGTCGCGCCACCTCGGCGTCCCAGCCGGCCTCGACCACACTCATGAACGCATCGACCGTCGTGGGTATCGGCGGCGAAAGCTCGTCGGCATCGGCATCGGCATCGGCATCCGCGTCGGCGTGGTCGTGTTTCCAGTCGGCGACCATCCCGTCGAGATGGGATGCCACCGCGGCGTCGAGCTTCGCCGCCTCCAGACGCGGCAGGAAGATCCGATAGGTAGTGCCCGTATCGTCGCAGGTCTTGCTGTACGACGGTGCGGGTTCCGGTTTGGGGTCGGGTTGCGGTTGCGGTTGCGGTTGGGGTTGCGGTGGGGGTTCGAGCTTGATCGCGGTGCGCAACTGGTTCACCGTCGCGGCGGTGACCAACTGGGCGTAGTGCGCATCAGAGCCCGGCCCGGCCTTCTCGGCGATCACCCCGACCTGATCGAGTGACACCCGACCCTCGCGCAAGAGTCGGGTGCAGCGCGGCAATTCCTCCCACCGCTGCGCGACAGCGGTGACGATTTCAGCGTTCCTCGGTGACGCCCCGGTCTTCCACGCCACCATCGCCGCCACCGACCGCGCACCCGTCATGCCCCACAATCCGTCGCGGTCGATCTCGGCGACGATCTCCACCAGCCGCCCGTCGATCGCATTGCGCTGACCGCACAACTCGGCGATCTCATCGAACAACACCGCCAGCCGGTCCTTCGGCCTCACCGAAGGAGCGAAAGACGTTGCGCTCGAGGACATGACCCCATCATCGCAGAGGGGTACGACACGTCTCGGACCGCGGAACCCCCGGACTCGGGTAGTCGACTACCCACGTGAACGCCACGCATTCTGCGCACACTCGATCTGCGGCCCGGCACCAGCCGTGCCGACACAACAAGCGGGGGAACAGAGATGACGAACGACAGGACAAAACAGTTGGCGCCGACGGAGGCATTCGCCGCCGACGACGAATCCGGCTCGGACCATGAGACATCGGAGGACCAGCAGCCGTCGGGCCGCCAGGACCGTCAGCGCGATCTCGCCGGTGACGGCGCCGTGACCGAAGACGTCATCGACGAGCAGAGGGGCTGAGACCATGTATCTGGCATTCCGGAACAACTACGGACGCACGGTCTCGGTGGCGGTCATGAAACGCGATCAGGACGGCTGTGGCCAGTACGGCGGCTGGGCGACCAAGGGGTGGTGGGTGCTCGCCCCCGGTGAGAAGAAGTCGGCCATCTACACGACGAACAGGTACGCGTACTTCTACGCCCTGGCCACCGACGGCACCTGGTGGGGAGACCCCAACGGTCCGACGATGTACGTCAATCCGTACGACAGGTTCGAATCCTGTTACAAGATAGGCACATCCACCTGGGACGTGGTCAGCACGAGACGCGCCGACCTGGGCACGAACCTGTCGAGCACCCACACGGTCAACCTGAATCCGTGACGTCGGCGGCGCGCTACCGGCTGATGGTGCGCGCCGTCGTTACCGTCGAGAGCTTGTCCGGGTTGGCGATCGCGTAGAGGTTCGTGATCCGGCCGTCGACGATCTCGACGGCCAGCACGGCCTCCAGCCGGTCGTCGCTGTAGACGGCGACTGCGGGTGCGCCGTTGGCCGTGATGACCTCGGTGCGAAGCGTCGCCAGGCCACGGCGGAACGGGCCGACGATGAGCGGCACCAACCGGTCGGCGCCGGTGATCGGCCTGCGGGCGGCGCCCACCCGGCCGCCGCCGTCGGCGGTCCAGGTGGCATCGGGCGCGAGCAGCCTCATCAGTTCGTCCACGTCGCCGGTGGTGGCCGCGGCGAGGAACTGCTCGGTGATCCTGGTGGTCTGCTCGGGGTCGACGCGGTCGAACCGCTTGCGGCGAGCCCGCACGTGTTCGCGCGCCCGGTGCGCCACCTGGCGCACCGCCACCTCGGATTTGCCGACGGCCTCGGCGATCTCGCCGTACTCGAAGTCGAACACCTCGCGCAGCACGAACACCGCCCGCTCGTCGGGGGTGAGCGTCTCGAGCAGCACGAGCATCGCCATCGAGACCGATTCGGCGAGCACCACGTCGGTTGACGCGTCGCGGTCGTCGAGCAGCAGCGGCTCGGGCAGCCACGGCCCGACGTAGTCCTCGCGGCGACGGGCACCGGACCGCAGCGCCTTGAGTGCCTGACGTGTGACCAGTTGCGCCAGATAGGCTTTCGTGTCGCGGACCGTCGCGAGGTCGACGTCGGCCCAGCGCAGGTAGCTGTCCTGCAGCACGTCGTCGGCTTCGGTCGCCGAGCCGAGCAGCTGGTAGGCGATGGTGAACAGCAGCGGCCGCAGCAGGCTGAACCGCTCGGCGTGGTCGGTCACGACGGCACCGCCTGCACCGGCGGATCCACCAGCTCGGGTCGCGTCCGGGCCTTCGGCCACACCGTCGAACCGGGCTTGCGCGCTTCGCGGCGCAGGCCCCACAGCGTGCCCTTGGTGACCGCCTCCTTCACCGCCCCCGCGGCACGGCTGCCGATCCCGCCGCCGAGGTGGAAGTTCACCGGCGTGTCGTTCCTGCGGGTGGGCTGGAACACCGCGGCCCGCCGGCCCAGCCCGACGTTGGTCACCGTCCACATCAGGCTCAGCGGCGCCGGCCGATCGCCGGCGATCCGGCGCAGCACGGTGTCGGCGGCGGTGGCCGCCGTGGGTCCAGCGGCATAGCAACTCATCCGCAGTGGCCGTCCCGACGGTGCGGCCGCATCCCCTGCCGCCAGCACACGGTCGTCATCCACACTGGTCAGTGTCTCGTCGGTGAGCAGACGGCCCAGCGGGTCGATGCGCAGCCCGCTGCGCGCGGCCAGGTCGGGCACCCCGAAGCCGGCCGTCCACACGGTGATCGCGCTCGGGTGCACGGTGCCGTCGGCGAAGACCACGGCGTCGCGCCGGACCTCGGTGACGACGGCCGACTCGATCACTCGCACACCGTTGTCGGCGAACCACGCCGCCACCGACCGCCTTGCCGGTGCGGAGAACGACGGAGCGAGCCGCCCACCGCCGACGAGTGTGACGACGTGACCGCTCTCGGCGAGCTCGGCGGCGGTCTCGATGCCGGTCAGCCCCGCGCCGACGACGGTCACCGGAGCGTTCGGCCCGACGGTGTCGAGGGCGGCCCGCAGTCGCGTGGCGTGCTCGAATTCTGCCACGGCGTAGGCATGTTCGGCCGCTCCGTGCACCGACGGCGGCAGCGCCGCGGTGCTGCCGACGGCGTAGATGACGTAGTCGTAGCGCAGCGCACCGCCCGATGCCAGTCGCACCACGCGGTCCGCGGTGTCGATGCGGGTGGCGCTGTCCACGACCAGCCTCACCCTCTCGCCGAGCAGCGTGCCGTAGTCGGCGGTCGCGTCGCCGGTGCGGGTGGCGAACTGGTGCAGCCGCAGCCGCTGGACGAACTCGGGTCGGGCGTTGACGAGGCTGATGTCGAGGTCGGGATTCTGCTGCAGACGGTTGGCGGCAAGGGTTCCTGCGTAGCCACCGCCGACGACGACGGCGTGGATGCGGTTCTCGCTCATCTGGTTCTCCTGTTCCGGGGGCGATGTACTCGAGATCCCGGCGGACGCCCGTTCGTGACAGGCCTGAGAGAATTGTGACCTAGGCCACATGATGTGCGGCGCAGAGGGTCAGGTCGTGGATCGCTCGCGCGGCGGCCGCGGGACGAACCGGGAGACCCGCTCGACGACGCCCGCGTAGTCGGGCCGACGCGCCAGGCTGCGCTCTTCCATCATCGGGATGCTGGCGCCGAGGAACATCGCGAGGATCGCCGCGGCGCCGATGATCTGCCACCACCAGTCGCCGGGGGCGGCGGCGATGCCGAACATTGCGAGGGACACCCAGAAGGCGAACTCGCCGAAGTAGTTCGGGTGCCGCGACCAGCTCCACAGTCCGCGGTCCATCACCTCGCCGGGCCGCCGGGCCGCGACGAACCGGTGCATCTGCGCATCGGCGGCGAACTCGAGCGCGACCGCCGCAAGACCCACGACGAACGCCGCCCACGCCAGCCAGGTCAGCCCCGGCCCCGGGCGGGTCACCGCGACGTAGACCGGCACCATGCCGAGGAACACCTGGATCGTCGGGATGAGGTGGATGGCGAACAGGTCGGCGGCCCACTCCCACCGGCCGGCGCGCTCCTTGAACATCGGATAGCGCCAGTCCTCGTGGTGCAGACCGGGAAACGCGTAGACCCAGTTACCGGTCAGCCGAATCGCCCAGACCACCACGACGATCGCCACCAGGACGCACCGCAGCGTGTCGGGGGCCGGCGCCGCGATCCACCAGTACGCCAGCAGCAGAGGCGGGATCACGCTCCAGAAGGCGTCGTAGAAGCTGGAGTTCCGGTAGATCCGGCTGAACCCGAAGATCACCAGGGTGGCCAGCACGTCGGCGATGAGGGCGTCCAGCCAGAGCCGGCCGGTGCCGGGCCCCCACAGCAGGTAGGCCACCGCGACGGCGACGGCCACCACGTATGCGGCCGCGACGATCGCCAGCGACCGTCCTCTGGTGTACGCGGCTGACGTCACTGTCGACCTCCGTCGGCAAGAAAGCGCTCGCGGATCCCGAGCGCAGCCCTGACTATAGATTCATGATCGAGCCCGACGTCGCGGACAGCCCCGGCGGCGAGGCTCACGCTTCCCGAGTCGCCGAGCCCGGTGCGCCGGGGCCGCCGTGGAGCCTGCCGACCCTGCTCGCCTTCCGCTTCGGCAGCTGCTACTTCGGGGCGTTCGGCCTGGCGCTCGCCATCGGTCTGGTGCCGGTGGTGCTCGCGGGCATCGGCATCGAGGGTCCCTGGTCGGCCATGCGCGCAGCGGTCACGGTGATGCGACCGCCGATCGACTGGACCGGCACCCATCTGCTCGGCCTGCACGTGCAGGGCACCCAGGTCGGCAGTGACAGCGCATTCCAGTGGTCGGCGATCGTCCTGATCGCCGCACTCGCGGCAGTGGCGACGGCGGTGTGGTCGGTGCTCGACCGGCGCCGCAGGCGCTACGACCGGCTGCACACCTGGGTGTGGACGGTCCTTCGGCTCATGCTCGCCGCGGCGATGTTCTATTTCGGGATGGCAAAGGTGATCCCGACGCAGATGCCGTTCGTGCTGAACCGGCTGGTCGAGCCGTACGGGAACTTCAGTCCGACGGGTGCCCTGTGGGCGCAGGTCGGCATCTCGCAGCCCTACCAGATGATGCTCGGCGCGGCCGAGGTGCTCGGCGGGCTGCTCCTGCTGCTCCCGCGGACCGCCGTCGCCGGTGCGCTGGTGTGCGCGTTCGACCTCACGCAGGTGTTCATCCTGAACATGACCTACGACATCCGGCTGAAGTCGGTGTCGTCGCAGTTGCTGCTGCTGAGCCTGTTCCTGCTCGCCCCCCACGCGCGCCGGCTGTTCGCGGCGCTGTTCACCGACCGGGCGGTCGCGGCCGCCGAGGCGACACCCCTGTTCGACGGCCGCCGGGCGAACCGCACAGCCCTTGTGGCGCAGGTGCTGGTCGGGGTGATGCTGCTGGCCGCGTTCGGCGGGCAGGGCTGGCGGCAGTTCACCCGGCCGACGCCGAACCTCTACGGCATCTGGCAGGTCGACGGGTTCTCCGCCGAGGGCTACCGCCGCGACCCGATGCTGACCGACGAATTGCGCTGGCGGCGGGTGATCTTCGACCGGCCGTTCCTGATGTCGGATCCGGTGATGGTGACCGTGCAGCACATGGACGACTCGTTCGAGGTGTTCGGCGGGACCATCGACGCGCGCACCCACTTCATCGACCTGACCAACCGGATCGAACTCGGGTCCTACGAGGAGACACCGGCGACGATCCGGCTGAGCTACTGGTGGCCCGATGCGGGCAGCACCGACAGGATCGTGATCGACGGCGAGGATTTCGCGGGTCACCGCATCCACGCGTGGTTCACCCGGATGGATCCGGCGACGTTCCCACTCGTCGAACGGGGCTTCAATTGGATCCAGGAGCAGCCCTACAATCGCTGACTATTCGCCGGCCGAATCGGGAATAAAATCATCGGCCCGTAACGTGCTGTCGCGGTGGCACTCCCACGCCATGACCTGGAGCGCGGACGGGGTTACGCTGAGTCGGTGAGCAGTCAGCGGGTGCCCGGCGGGGTGGTGCACGAGCTGCCCGCGGACCTGCGCGCGGCATTGGTCGACGACGCCACCGCGCTCGCCGCGTGGAAGGACATCACGCCGCTGGCACGCAACGAGTTCATCTGCTGGGTGGAGGACGCCAAGCAGAAGACGACACGGGAACGCCGCATCCGGCGCACCCGGGAAGAACTGGAGGAGGGCCAGCGCCGGCCCTGCTGTTGGCCGGGGTGCAAACACCGTGAGCGCACCGGCAGTTAGGCAACTTCGAGATCAGGCGGTCGGGATGAGAAGAGTTGGTCGTTGGTTCGCTGCCCTGGTGCCCGCTGTGACAGCGGTCGCGGGTTCGGTCGTGGTCGCCGCTCCGGCGAACGCGGCGCCGTGTCCCGACGTGGAGGTGATCTTCGCGCGGGGCACGTTCGAACCGGCCGGCGTGGGCGGCGTCGGGCAGGCGTTCGTTGATGCGCTGCGGGCGAAGACGCCCGGTAAGTCGGTCGAGGTCTACCCGGTGAACTACCCGGCGTCGCTGGACTTCGCCACGGCAGCGGACGGCGTCATCGACGCCAGCAACCGGGTGCGCGCCACGGCGGCGAACTGTCCGGACACCGAGATCGTGCTGGGCGGCTACTCACAGGGCGCCGCGGTGGCGGCCTACATCACCGAGGACGCCGTCCCCGAGGGCTACACACCGCCGCCGGGGATGACCGGACCGATGGAGCCCGAGGTGGCCGATCGCGTCGCCGCGGTGACCCTGTTCGGTAAGCCCTCGAGCGGTTTCCTGCAGATGATCTACACCGGCGCGCCGCCGATCAACGTCGGCTCGCGGTACGTGTCGAAGACCCTCGACCTGTGCGTCGTCGACGATCCCGTGTGCTCACCGGGCGGCGGGAACAACGGCGCTCACGGTGCCTACGTCGTGAACGGCATGGTGAACGAGGCGGCCGACTACGCGGTGGGCAAGCTGCCCGGCGGCGAATCCGAACCCGTGGAAACGGTGGCACAGGGCTAGCAGTTTCCTGCTAGCCGGTAGCCGTCACGGGTGCCAGCGCCGATGTGCTGACACCCCCGTGCGCGGGACTCTTGTGCCGACCACGAGAGCCCCCCGTCGGAAGGACGGCCATGACCACCAGCGCCGCATCGAAAGCCACCGCCGTTCCGCCGTTGTTCCGCAGACTCGCGGTCGGGGTGGCGGTGCTCGCCGCCGTGCTCGGACCGCAGGCAGCCGGGGTGGCCACCGCCGATCCGTCCTGCCCGGACGTCGAGGCGGTCTTCGCGCGCGGGACGTTCGAGGCGCCCGGTGTCGGGGCGACGGGTCAGGCGTTCGTCGACGCGCTCGATGCCCGCCTGCCAGGGCGCAGCGTCGAGGCCTACGGCGTCGACTACCCCGCGTCACTCGATTTCCAGGCGGCCGTTGGCGGCGTCGCCGACACCGCGGCCAAGGTCGAGGCGATCGCGGCGACCTGCCCGGACACCAGGATCGTGCTCGGCGGCTACTCCCAGGGCGCGGCGGTGGCCGCCTACACCACCTCGGACAGCGTGCCCGCGGGAGTCGTCCTGCCTTCCGGCCTCACTGGACCGCTACCGGCCTCGGTCGCTCCCCATGTCGCGGCGGTGGTGCTCTTCGGTCTGCCCGACAGCTGGTTCCTGGGCCTCGTCGACCACAGCGCACCGCCGATCGCGATCGGCAACGCCTATGCGCCGAAGACGCTCCAGCTGTGCGCCGCCGGTGATCCGGTGTGCGCGCCGGGCGGGCTGGACCGGGCCGCGCACAGCTCCTACAAGTCCAACGGGATGACCGAACAGGCCGCCGACTTCGCGGTGAACGCGCTGAACCTGCCCGCCCCGCAGGGCGACCCGGCCACGGTGCAGTGACGTCAGGTCGGCCGCGGCCGGCCGGTCAGCGCACGGATCGTCTTGATCTCGTCGTGCCGATAGGGCCGGCCCGCGGGGTGCAGCAGGTCGTGGAACCACACCGGCGGGTCGGCCGGATACGGACGCTCCCAGGAATCCCACGGGAAGATCGTCTGGCTGCGCCCGGCCACCAGACCCCAGTTGAACGCGCCGACATTGTGCCGCTTGGCGATCGGCAGGATGCCTTCGACGGTGCTGCCCATCGAACGGGCCAGGTACTCGGTGCACAGCATCGGTCGTCCGAGCGGCGCGAGTTCGCCGATCCGGCCCTCGAAGCCGGCCGGGTGGTCGTAGCTATGGAAGCTGATCACGTCGGAGTTGTCGAGCTGGATGGCCGCGATCGGGCTGCGGCGCAGCGGGTCCCGCCACTCGCCCTGCCAGACACCACTCGTCAGGGGCTGGTCCGGGTCCACCGACCGCGCCCATCCGAACACCTGCGGAAGCAGCCCGGCGACCAGATCGAGCTTGTCCCTGCGTTCGACCAGGTGGTACTGCGGTGCCAGATTGTCCGGCTCGTTCCACAGGTCCCAGCCCAGCACCCGGGCGTCGTTGCGGTAGCGGCTCAGCACCGCCACGACGTAATCGCGCATCACCCGCCGGTAGCCGGGGTCGCCGAGACGCTCGGCGCCTGGGCTCTGCACCCAGCCGGAGTTGTGCACGCCGGGCCGCGGCCCGCGCTGGCGGCCTGCCGCGGGGAACGGGTCCCAGCATGAGTCGAAGAGGACGAAGAGCGGCTTGATGCGGTGGCGCGCCGCGATCGTCACGAAGTGTGACAGCCGGCGCTGGAATCCCGCCTTGTCCTGCACCCACAGCTGATCGTGCAGGAACACCCGAGCGGTGTTGAAGCCGATCAGCCGGGCGGCGCGCAGTTCGGCGTCGATGCGCCGCGGGTCGAAGGTGGCCGCACCGAACATCTCCAGCTGATTGATCGCGTTCGAGGTGACGTAGTTCGCGCCGACGAGCCAGCCCTGCGCCCGGTACCAGCGGTGCGCGCGCTCGGCGGGCCACCTGCCGGCCTGGGCGCCCGCCCGCGGGGGCTGGGTGAGCATCGCGCCCACTGCCAGCAGTGGAGGCAGCTTGAGCGCCGTCCGCCGGTGTACCCGGGGCGCGCGCAGTTCTGCGTTGAGGTGCTCTCGGGGGCCTGTCACTGGTCCTAAAGGGTCGGTGTGGGCGTCGTCACATGAACTGGCCCCCGCACAGCTGGACGACGGATTGCGTTGGTGCACTGCGTCTTTGCGCTACACCACTGTGCATCGTTGCACCGGAAGGCGCCGTTACACCCCGGCGCCAGGCCAACACGCTACGGCAACGCCGCGGCGTCGGCATCCGCGCTGGACAGGCCGCCGGATCGGGCAAAGTTGGGATCGGTAGGCACGTCGCCGGCGTGTAATGGGCTCACTCGCCTGCCACCCCGTGGCACGCCGAAAGGACCTGTCATGAATCGAAGCCTGGTCGCAGGATTCGCCGCCGCAGCAGCCGTCACGGGCGGTCTCACCTTCGCCATGGTGGGGCCGTCGGCGGGCACTGCTCTCGCGGCGCCCTTCTGCTCGCCGTCGAACGCCAACACCCCGCCCTGCGCGCCGCCCGAGGGCCCGCCGATGCAGTGCAACGCCCAGGGCATGTGCAGCCAGCTGTGGTGCCCCGGTTCGGGGATGGAGCCGATCCCGGCCTGGGACACGAACGTGTGTCACAGCTTCTACTTCGACCCCAACGCCCCGTTGACGGAGCCTGTCATGATCGCCGGCCAGCCGCCCGGCCCGCCGGCGCCGCCGCGGCCGCCGTGCATCCCGTTCATCAACTGCCTGCCCGGGTTGACGCACCCGATCTAGGCATTGCGTCTCAACCGGTCCCCGGCCGAGCCACGCCCCGTTACGATACGGCGCGTAGCGTATTTCGCCGAGGCCCGGGAAGGACATTGCATGCGGAGTCGGTATGCCGGCACCCCGTTCACCACCTCCACCGAGGACATCGCCGCGGCACTGGTCGACGTCAGCGTGCCGACACTGCTGCTCAGCCTGGTGCACATCACCGGTGACACCCGCTACCTGGACGAGTTCGCGCAGGCCGGCGTGTTCCTCAACGAGATCCAGGGCTTCATGTCCGAGGAGGACCGGGCCAGGGCCAGAGCGGTGGCACTCGAGGTGATCGTCGACTACCGCGACCGCGGCTGCCCCGAACCGGCGCCGCTGGATCCCGGCGTCGTGAAGCGGATGATGGACTGGGCCGCCTGCGAGCCGGTCGGCGAGGAGTACCTCCCGCTGATGTCCGAGGAACTGGACCTCGACGGCACCGATCCGCGCCGCCCGCAGGCGCTGGACCCCGCCGCCGCATCGGAGGTCCCGGTGCTGGTGATCGGCTGCGGCGAGTCGGGCCTGCTGGCGGCGGTCCGGCTCAAGCAGGCGGGCCTGCCGTTCACGGTGATCGAGAAGAACGCGGGCCCGGGCGGCACGTGGTGGGAGAACACCTACCCGGGTGCGCGGGTGGACGTGGCGAACCACTTCTACTGCTACAGCTTCGAACCGAGCAATGCATGGAGCCACTACTTCGCCGAGCAGCCCGAACTGCGGCGGTACTTCGCCGACGTGGCGGCCCGGCACGGCATCGCCGAGCAGGTGCAGTGGCGCACCGAGGTGGTCTCCGCCGCGTGGGACGACGACGGCGGTGTCTGGCGGGTGACACTGCGCGCGGCGGACGGCGCCACGTCGACGGTGGCGGCGCGCGCCGTCATCAGCGCCGTCGGCCAGCTCAACCGGCCGCACATCCCCGACATCCCCGGCGCGGCGGAATTCACCGGCCCGGCCTTCCACTCCGCCGCGTGGGACCACGGCGCGGAGGTGACCGGCCGCCGGGTCGCGCTGATCGGCGCGGGCGCCAGCGGCTTCCAGATCGCGCCCGCGATCGCCGACGACGTCGCACACCTGACGGTCTTCCAGCGCACCGCGCAGTGGATGTTCCCGAACCCGATGTACCACGACCGCGTCGGCGACGGCACCCGGTGGGCGATGGAGCACCTGCCCTTCTACAGCCGCTGGTACCGCTTCCTGGTGCTGTGGCCCGGCGCCGACAAGGGCCTCGACGCGGCGCGCGTGGATCCCGGCTACTCGCCGCAGGATCACGCGGTCAGTGAGATGAATGCGATGGCCCGGCTGATGTTCACCGACTGGATCACCACCCAGGTCGACGGCGACGCCGCGCTGCTGGCGAAGCTGCTGCCGGACTACCCGGCGACCGGGAAGCGCACCCTGCAGGACAACGGCAGCTGGATCCGGACGCTGCGCCGCGACCACGTCGACCTGGTCCGCACACCGATCGAACGGATCACCGCCACCGGTGTCGTCACCGCGGACGGGCAGGAGCACCCGGTCGACGTCATCGTGTACGCCACCGGCTTCCGCGCCACCGAGGTGCTGTGGCCGATGACGGTCACCGGTCGTGACGGCGCCGACCTGCGCGAGGTGTGGGGTGAGCGGCCGTATGCGTACCGCGGGATCACCGTGCCGGGCTTCCCCAACTTCTTCCTCACCTACGGCCCCGGCACCCACCTGGCCCACGGCGGAAGCCTCATCCTCAACTCGGAACTGCAGATGCGCTACATCGGGCAGTGCCTGGCCAGGCTGGCCGACGGCGTGCATTCGATGGAGCCGACACCGGAGGCCACCGACGAGTGGCGGCGCCGCTCACAGGAGGCGATCCGGCAGACGGTGTGGGCACATCCCTCGATCGCCCACTCGTATTTCAAGAACTCGTTCGGCGAGATCCACACGGTCAGCCCGTGGAAGCTCCACGAGTACCACGCCGCGGTCCGGGAGCCGGTCTGGGACGATTTCGTGCTGCGGTCGGCCCCGGTCACCGCGGGTTCGGAGGTGGCGCGTCATGCGTAGCGTCATCATCGACGGGCCGGCGACGATCCGGGTGGACAATCGGCCCGACCCGGTGCTTCCCGGGCCCGACGGCGCGGTGGTCGCGGTGAGCGCGTCCGGCATCTGCGGATCCGACCTGCACTTCTACGAGGGCGACTACCCGATGTTCGAGCCGGTGGCGCTCGGCCACGAGGCCGTCGGCACCGTCGTCGACATCGGTCCCGACGTCCGGACGGTCCGGGTGGGCGACCGGGTGCTGGTGTCGTCGGTGGCCGGCTGCGGGCACTGCGCGGGTTGCGCGACGCTCGACCCGATCCGGTGTCACTCAGGCCCGCAGATCTTCGGCGCCGGGGTGCTCGGCGGCGCGCAGTCCGAACTGCTGGCCGTCCCGGCCGCCGACTTCCAGCTGCTCGCCGTGCCCGACGGCATCGACGACGAGCAGGCGCTGCTGCTCACCGACAACCTGGCCACCGGCTGGGCCGCGGCGCAGCGCGCCGACTTCCCGGCCGGCGGCACGGTCGCCGTCATCG
>NZ_JAUMSQ010000016.1:0-13560 GCF_030519285.1 Mycolicibacterium arseniciresistens | reverse complement strand
GGGCGGCGGCCACTGCCGCCTCCGCCTCGGCCGCTTCGGCCTCGGCTTCCTCGGCGAGGATCTGCGCAAGCGCCGGATCGGGATGGTCCTGCGCGTCCGCGGGCGATGCCTTGTCCGTCGGCGGCCCGCTGACCGGAGCCGAGCCGGCGTCGGTGACCGACGCCTTACGCCTGAACGAAGGCACAGCGACCTCCTCGTCTTGTCTGTCTGACCGGTCCCACCTGACGCAGCCGGATGAGAATGGCGTTCCCATTCTCGTTTGTCGACGCCACCCTACTCATCGCCGCTCGGCTCCGACGCCGGCCTGCGTCCCCGGTTCGTCACCGACGTTCGCCGGAGAGCGCAGCTGGTCTTTCATGACCTTGCCCGTCGCGTTCAGCGGCAGTCGGTCCAGGAACTCCACCGAGCGCGGCACCTTGAAACCCGCCATCCGCTCCCGGCTCCACGCGATCAGTTCCTCGGCCGTCGGCGCCGGTGTCCGGTCGGAGCGTACGACGAAGGCCTTGCCGACCTGACCCATCCGCTCGTCGGGCACACCGATGACGGCGACCTGTGCGACCGCCGGGTGCTCGAGCAGGAAGCCCTCGATCTCGGCCGGGTAGGCGTTGAAGCCGCCGACGATGAACATGTCCTTCTTGCGTCCGACGATGCGCAGACGGCCGGCATCGTCGAGCGTGCCGAGGTCGCCGGTGTGCAACCAGCCGTCGGCGTCGATCGCCTCCGCCGTGGCGGCCGGGTCGTCGAGATAGCCCTGCATCACGCTGTAGCCGCGCACCAGGACCTCGCCGTCGTCGGCGATCGCGACCTCGATGCCGTCGCAGGCGACGCCGACCGTGGTGGCGATGTCGGTGAACGAGTCGCCTGGCCGCGACAGTGTGGCGGTGCCGCATTCGGTGAGGCCGTAGCCGGTGTTCACCGACGCGAACGGCAGCTCGTCGTGGATACGGCGGATCAGCTCCACCGGGATGTCCGACGCACCCGTCACCCCCGCGCGCAGCGTCGCCAGCCTCGACTTGTCCGGCACCGCGAGCAGCGAGTGATACAGCGTCGGCGGGCCCGGCAGCATCGTGATCCGCTCGCGCTCGATGATGTCGACCACGACGTCGACGTCGAACACCGGGACCGGCAGGATCGTGGCGCCGCGGATCAGAGAGGCGATGCACCCGGCCTTGTAGCCGAAGGTGTGGAAGAACGGATTGACGGCCAGGTAGCGGTCACCCTGGCGCAGATCGTTGAGGTCACACCACTCCTCGTACATCCGCAGCGTCTGCAGGTGGTTCATCATCACGCCCTTGGGGCGACCGGTGGTCCCGGAGGTGTAGATGATGTCGGCGATGTCGGTGCCGCTGATCTCTTGTTCGAACGGCTCGCCGCTGTCGAGGAAGCCGGACTTCAGATCGATCACCGGGACACCGGCCGGAGCGCCGTACTCGGTGCCGAGGAAACCCTGCTGCACCAGAACGGCTTTGGCGCCGCTGCGGCCGATGACGTCGGCCGCCTCGTCGTTCTTGAAGCGGGTGTTGACCGGGACCAGCACGCCGCCCGCGGTCACCAGTCCGAACGCGGCGATGATCCACTCGGCGGAGTTCGGGGCCCACACCGCCACCCGATCGCCCTTGGCCACCCCGAGATCACGGAAGGCGCCCGCGGCGCGGCGGACCCGTTCGACGAGCTCGACGTATGAGAGGCGCAGCGGACCGTCGACGACTGCTTCTGCGTCGCCGAAACGGTCCGCCGCGCTGGCGACCATCTCGGGGATGGTCTGCCAGGTGGGAACGTAGGTCACGTAGTGACGAGACGACCCAGGTTGCCGCCCATGATCTTCGCCTGGTCCTCCATCGAGAGATGCTCGAGTGCGGTGACGTAGTGGGTCGGCTCGGCCAGCCCCTCGGGGTGCGGCCAGTCCGAACCGTAGAGCACCTGGTCGACGCCGATCAGGTTGATCAGGTCGTCGATGCCCTCCTCGTAGAACGGGCTGACGTAGATCCGGTTCTTGATCTCCTCCATCGGGTTGCCCGGGAAGGCCTCCGGCGCCTTCTTGTAGACCTCGGACATGGAGTCCAGCAGCGGGAACATCCACTTCGATCCGGCCTCGACGATGCCCACCTTGAGCTTCGGGAACCGGAACAGCGCACCGTGGATGACCCACGAGGCCACGGCGTCCTGGATGGGGCGCCACTCGTTGAGGATGTTCATCGCGTTGGTCTGGAACGGCAGCATCTCCTGGGCGACGCCATCCCACTCGGAGGTGTAGCGCGAGTAGCCGCTGTCGGAGGAGTGCATGCCGACGAAGATGTCGTAGTCCACGCACTTCTGCCAGAAGGGGTCGAACTCGGGCAGCGCGAAGGACCGCGGGCCGCGGAAGCCGGGCACCGGCGCCGGCCGGACCAGGATGGCGCGGGCGCCACGCTTGACCGCCCACTCCAGTTCCTCGATGGCCTTCTCCACGATCGGCAGCGTGATCACCGGGGTGACGAAGATGCGGTTCTGGTAGTTGAACCCCCAGACCTCGTGCAGCCACTCGTTCAGCGAGTGGATGATGACGTGGATGGCCATCGGGTCGTCGCGGAGCCGCTCCTCGATGAGGCTGGCCAGCGTCGGGAACATCAGGCTCCGGTCGATGCCCAGCTCGTTCATCAGCTCGAGGCGCGGACCGGGCTCGAAGAACGCCGGGATGGACCGCATCGGCTCACCGAACAGCTCCCGCTTGCTCTTGCCGTCGGGGTTGCCGAACTTGAAGTACTCCTCCCAAGCACCGGGCTTCGCGACGTGCGAGAACGTCGGGTTGGGGATGTAGTTGCTGATCTGGCCCTTGATCGCGATCTTGGTGCGCCCGTTGACCTCGACGTACTGGACGACGTCCTTGTACTCCTTGGGGAGGTACTTGGTCATCGCCTCCGGCGGCTCGTAGAGGTGGTTGTCCGCGTCGAACAGCGGGAACGGGATATCGACCCGATGCGAGAGTTGTCCCATGAAATGCTCCTTTGCTTATTGGGAGAATCGTATTCTCATTCGGTTGCCGCTGCAACGCCCTGCGCAGCGGCGGTTGCCACTCGTCGGTGGATCTGGGCCCTGATGAGGACTTTCTGCACCTTGCCGCTGGCGGTGCGCGGGTAGTCCTGCCCCTCGGGAACCTCGTGCAACTCCTCCGGACACTTCTGCCGCGCCACACCCGCCCGCCCGAAGTGGGAGCGGACCTCATCGAGGCTGGGCATCGTCTGACCGGCCTTGATCCGCAACACCGCGGCGACGTGCTCGCCGAGCCGCTCGTCGGGCGCCGAGACCACCACCGCCTCGGCCACCGCGGGCATCGCCAGCAGCACCTCCTCGACCTCGAGGGCGCTGATGTTCTCCCCGCCGCGGATGATCACGTCGGCCTTGCGGTCGGTGATGGTCAGGTAGCCGTCCTCGTCGAGAACGCCGACGTCGCCGGTGTGGTACCAGCCGTCGGCGTCGAAGGCCTTCGCCGTCAGTTCGTCGTCGGTGTAGCCGAGGCACAGATCGGGCCCCCGAGAGAGGATTTCGCCCTCGTCGGTCAGCTTGATCTCCACCCCCGGTCGCACGTCGCCGTCGGTGTAGAGCCGCTTGGCCTCCGATGCGGTGCGCCGCGAGCCGGTGATCGACGGGTGTTCCGTGCTGCCGTAGGAGCGGAAGACGAACAGTCCCATGTCGGCCAGCCGCCGGGTCACCGCGGCGGGCACCGTCGAGCCGCCGAGGCCCACGGTGCTGAAGTTCGCCATGTGGGCGGGGGTGCACTTCGGGTGATCGAGCAGGCTGGTGACGAAGTAGGGCGGGCCGCCGCCGATCGACAGTCCCTCGGTCTCGATGAGGTCGAGCACCTTGCCGGGGTCCCAGACGTCGCACAGGTCGATCGGCGCACCCTCGAGCACCGGGATCAGGAAGGCGCCGACCATGCCGATGAAGTGGCCAACGGGTGTCGCCGTCAGCTGCCTGCCGCGGTCGGGCGGATAGTTCGCCAGCAGCTGGCGGGTCTCGAAGCCGAGGGTCTGATGGCTGTGCACCACGCCCTTGGGATCGCGGGTGGTGCCGGAGGTGAACGCGATCAGCGCAGGACTCGCCGGGTCGGTGGGCACGGTGCCGACCAGCGGCTCGTCGTCGAAGAGCGCGTCGAAGCCGTCGGTGCCGACCAGCCCGACGATCGGGACGTCGGCGGACAGGTCGGGCTGGAACTGCATGCGGCCGAACTCCTCGGCCGTGATGAAGACCTTGGGCCGCGCCGTACCCAGGATGTGCGTGAGTTCCTTGCGGCCGTAGAAGTGCACGATCGGCACCACGACCGCGCCGAGGAACGCCGAGGCCCAGAAGGCCACGGCGGCCTCCATCCAGTTCGGCAGCTGCAGGGCGATCACGTCGCCCGGACCGACGCCGCGCCGCCGCAGTCCCGCCGCCAGTTGCCGCGCCCGCAGTTCGACGTCGGCGAAGGTGCCGGCATAGGGCCGGACCGACGAGTGCACCCAGAAGCCGGTGTCCGGGCTCGCGGTCAGACCGCGGGCGAGCATCTCACCGAGCGTCTCGCGGGTCCACCACCCTTCCGCCTCGTAGCGTTCGGTCAGCTCAACAGGGATGTTTCGCACGCTTGCCCAGCACCTCCAGCTCGATGGCGATGCTATTCTCCGCTGGCGAGAATGCCAATACCGTGCTGGGAGAACGTCTGATGATCGACCTCGAGGTGACCAACGGACTTGCGGTGATCACCATCGACCGCCCGCACGCCCGCAATGCCATCTCCCTGGAGACGATGGGCCAGCTCGAGAAGGCGCTCGACACCCTAGACACGACCGTCGAGGCGCGTGCGCTCGCAATCACCGGCGCCGGCGACCGCGCGTTCGTCTCCGGTGGCGACCTCAAGGAACTCAGTGCCCTACGCACCGAAATCGACGCCTCGGCGATGGCATGGCGGATGCGGGCGATCTGTGACCGGATCGCCGCCTTCCCCGGCCCGGTGATCGCGGCGCTCAACGGCCATGCCCTCGGCGGCGGCGCCGAGGTTGCGGTCGCCGCGGACATCCGGCTGGCGGCCGACGACATCAAGATCGGCTTCAACCAGGTGACGCTGGCGATCATGCCGGCCTGGGGCGGCGCCGAGCGGCTCGCCGCCCTGGTCGGCAGGGGTCGTGCGCTGATGCTGGCGGGCGCGGGCACCGTGCTCGAGGCCGCCGAGGCCGAACGGATCGGCCTGGTGGACCGGGTGCTGCCGCGCGCCTCCTTCGACGCCGACTGGCGCGCCATCGCCCAGGCGCTGGCCACCGCGCCGGCCGCCGAGGTGAAACGGGTGGTCAACGGTGTCACCACCACCGAGGCCGTCGCCGCCTTCGCCCGACTGTGGGTCTCCGACGCGCACTGGCAGGCCGCGGACAAGGTGATGAAGCGCGCGCGGTAGACCCGCTCACCGGAACATGTTCTCCCTAGACGAGAACGCCATTTCCAATTATTGTCAGCCACATGCACGGCGTCGCATAGGCGCTGGGCGACCCCGTGGACACAGGAGGACGTCATGGCGAAGGCGCTCGCGCCCGAGATCTCGACCTGGCCGGACAGTGAACCCCAGCTGATCGGCAGCACCTGCGGCGCATGTGGCGCCACCGCCTTCCCGGTGCAGGCGCGCTGCCCGAAGTGCAGCAGCGCCGAGATGTCCGACGCGCTGCTGCCGCGGCAGGGCACGCTCGTCGCCTGGACCACCCAGGGCTTCCCGCCCGGCGCCCCCTACAAGGGACCGACCGGTAAGGACTTCGTGCCGTTCGGCGTGGGCCTCGTCCAACTCGACGACGTCATCCGGGTGGAGGGCCGGCTCACCGAGAACGATCCGGCCAAGCTGCAGTTCGGGATGGCCGTCGAGCTGACGATGATCCCGTTCACCAAGGACGAGGACGGCGAGGAGATCATCACCTTCGCCTTCCAGCCGGTCTGACCCCGCGTAAGAGAGGAACAGTCGAGACATGAACGACGTGGCGATCATCGGCGTGGGTCTGCACCCCTTCGGCCGCTTCGACAAGACCGCGATGGAGATGGGCGCCGAGGCGATCCAGAGCGCCCTGACCGACGCGAAGCTGGACTGGAAGGACATCCAGTTCGGCTTCGGCGGCAGCTACGAGGTCTCCAATCCCGACGCGGTCACCCGCCTGGTGGGTCTGACCGGCATCACGTTCACCAACGTGTTCAACGCCTGCGCCACCGCCGCCAGCGCGATTCAGCAGACCGCCGACACCATCCGGCTGGGCAAGTACGACATCGGCATCGCGATCGGGTTGGACAAGCACCCACGCGGCGCGTTCACCGACGATCCGGCCAAACTCGCGCTGCCGCAGTGGTATGCGGAGAACGGGCAGTTCGTCACCACCAAGTTCTTCGGCATCAAGGCCAATCACTACCTGCACAAGCACGGAATCTCCGAGGAGACGCTGGCCCGCGTGGCCAACAAGAACTTCCGCAACGGCGCGCTGAATCCGAATGCGTTCCGCCGCAAGGAGATCTCGATCGACGAGATCATGGCCTCACCGGTGCTCAACTATCCGCTGCGCCAGTTCATGTTCTGCGCCCCCGACGAGGGTGCGGCGGCGGTCATCATGTGCCGCGGCGACATCGCGCACCGCTACACCGACAAGCCGGTGTACGTGAAGGCCACGGAGATCCGCACCAGGACGTTCGGCGCCTACGAGGTGCACGCCACGTCCGCGCCGCTCGACGAGGACGTCTCCCCCACGGTGTACGCCGCCCGCGCGGCCTACGAGCAGGCCGGGATCGGGCCCGAGGACGTCGATGTGGCGCAGCTCCAGGACACCGACGCCGGCGCCGAGGTGATCCACATGGCCGAGACGGGCCTGTGCGCCGACGGCGAGCAGGAGAAGCTGCTGGCCGACGGCGCCACCGAGATCGGCGGGTCGATCCCGGTGAACACCGACGGCGGCCTGATCGCCAACGGTGAGCCGATCGGCGCGTCGGGGCTGCGCCAGGTGCACGAGTTGGTGCGCCAGCTGCGCGGCGAGGCCGGCGATCGACAGGTCCCCGGGGAGCCAAGGGTCGGGCTGGCTCAGGTGTACGGCGCGCCCGGCACGGCATCGGCCACCATCCTGTCGACCTGAACCCACCGTTGCCCGGCGGGTAGCCGATCGGCTACCGTGGCTGACTAGCCGACCGGCTAGGGCCGCGTTCAGCGCGACCCGCCCACCGTCGCAACGCATCGAGGTTCGATGACCCTCACCGAGACCGACAGCTCGCCGCGATCCGCCGACGTCACCACCCAATCGGTCAGCCTGTGGGCGGCGCTGGCGGCCGCGGTGGTTCTGCTCGTCGCGTTCGCCGCCTTCCCCGGCTTCTTCCCGCCGATGTCGCCGACACTGCCGGCCGAGGAGGTCGCGGCGTTCTACCGGGACAACGCCGCGATGATCCGGTTCAGCATGATCACGTTCAACCTGTGCGCGATCATGCTGCTGCCGTTGTTCCTAGTGATCGTCGTCCAGATGAAGCGGATGGCAGGCCAGAGTCATGTGCTCGCCTACTGCTACCTGACCGCAGTCGTCAGCGGCGCAACGATTTTCGCGCTCGCCGACATCTTCTACCTGGTGGCCGCGTTCCGTCCGGACCGCGGGCCCGAGCTGGTGCAGCTGCTCAACGACATGGCCTGGATCATCTTCATCGCACCGGTCGGCATGCTGGTGGCCCAGAACCTGCTGCTGGCGCTGGCCGTGTACTTCGACAGCGGTCCGCGGCCGGTGTTCCCGCGCTGGGTCGGGCACTACTCGCTGGCGACGGGGCTGGCGATGGCGCCCGCCGCGGCCGCGGCGGTGGTCACCACCGGACCGCTGGCCTGGGACGGCGTGGTGTCGTTCTGGCTGCGCAACGGCGCGTTCGCCGCCTTCGTGGTGGTGATGTTCTTCGTGCTGCGCTCCGTCCTGCGCAGGCAGGCCGCCGAGGAGCGCGACGCGGCGGTGCCCGCACGATGAGCACGGTCACCTCACCCGCCGAGCGGCCTCCTGAGCAGCCCGGCGCGGCCGCTCGGGTACCACCGTCGGCGGGCAAGCGCGACATCTGGATCGTGTTCTGGATCGTGCCCGCGTTCTACACCGCGTTCGGCGTCATCTTCTTCGCGCTGGCGCGCACCATGCCCCCGCCGCGGCCCGACGTCACCACCGCGCAGAAGGCCGAGTTCTTCGCCGCGCACCAGCTGACCATCCAGATCGGCTTCGGCCTGCTCATCCTCATCGTCGGCGGCGCGGGGGTGGCCAACGGGATCGTCGTCTACCACATGAAACGGATGACGGCCGGCTCGGTCTGCGCGTATCTCTACATGGGCGGCATGGCCGTCGGCGCGTTGCCCGGCTGCCTGCTGGTGGCGTTCTGCTTCCTGACGGCGGCGCTGCGGCCCGACCGCGACCCCGAACTGCTGGCGTTGCTCTACGACCTCGGCTGCCTGTCCTACGTCGGATCGCTCGGCTGCTTCGCCGCGGCCTACTTCGGCTTCGCGATCGCCATCCTCTACGACCGCAACGGCGTCTTCCCCAAGTGGCTGGCCTACGTCACCGTCTGGCAGATCGTCACCGAGATCATGGCGGCGCCGCTCTTCGTGGTGGGCGCCGGGCCGTTCTCCTGGAACGGGTCGATGGCCTTCTGGTCCGGCACGCTGATCTTCGGCTTCTGGCTGTCCTGCGTCATCTTCTTCCTCCGCAAGGCCACCGAGGAACAGCCCGCCGACGAACTGCCGCTGGACTGAGGCCGGCCATGACAGACACCCGGCACAGCGCCGTGACCGCACCCGCCACCGATACGAGACCGCACCTGCCCGGCGACGGCGCGATGTGGGTGATGGTGCTGGGCGACCTCATCATCTTCGGCGCCTACTTCGTGATCTTCATGGTGCACCGGGCGATGGCGCCGCAGGAGTACCTGCACGCCCAGCAGGACCTCACTCTCAACGTGGGTGTGCTCAACACCCTTGTGCTGCTGACGAGTTCGTGGTTCATCGCCCGCGGCGTGGTGGCGGCGCGGGCGGGCGACCCGTTCGCCGCCCTGCGGTGGACGTACGGCGGCGCGGCGTGCGGAGTGTTGTTCATCGGCATCAAGGCCTACGAGTGGTCGGTCAAGATCGCTGCGGGCCACACGTTGGGCAGCGGCGAATTCTGGTCGTTCTACTACATGCTCACCGGCATCCACCTGTTCCACGTCGCCCTGGGCCTGCTGATCATCGGCATCGTCGTCCGCGAGCTGCGCGACCCGCACCGCCGCAGGATGTCGATGGTCGAGTCCGGCGCCGTCTACTGGCACATGGTCGACCTGCTGTGGATCGTCATCTTCGCCCTGCTCTACGTGATGAGGTGAGCCCGTGACCATCGACGCTTTCCCGGCCGCCGCTCCGAGGGCGTCGGCTGACCGGGCGGTCACGGTCGCCTGGATCGTGCTGTCGGCGATCACCGTCGCGTCCTGGTGGCTCGCACCCGCCCACGGCGACCACGACGCGGTGGCCAGCATCCCCATCACGCTTGCGGTGATCGCGCTGGGATTCATCAAGGGCCGGTTGATCATCCGGTACTTCATGGAGGTCAGGACGGGGCCGCGGTGGCTGCGCTGGGCCACCGACGCTTGGCTGGTGGTGCTGTGGGCCGCGGTGCTGGCGATCTATCTGTACTGAGCTGCTCGGGCAAACGGCGCTATCGGTGGAAGTCCTGTTCTAATATTCGATAATGCTGTTCCCGATCCGGCCCGCCGTCGCCACCGCCGCGGCGGCCGCCGCCATGATGTCGATGGTCGGTTCGGCCAACGCCCAGCCCGCACCGCCGCCGCCCCGGGTGATGCATCACGTCAAGTACACCGTCTTCACCGAGGTGCCGGTGCCCGAGGCGGAGATCTACTACCGCAACGTCGATCCCCCGAACTGGGCGGAGTACAGCCACAATTCGTACAAGTTCAGCCCGAAGACCTGGGCGGCCCTCGGGCCGGACCAGATGTGGACGCTGGACGTCATGCTCGCCGATCCGGATCAGTGGGCCATGGTCACGGCCACCACGTTCTACACGACCGAGCAGGCGAACTTCCACTGCGTTCTCGCCGTCGACGGCGTCGTGGTCAAGACAGATGCCGGCCCGAAGGGCGCGCTCTGCTCAATCCGCCCCTGGTGACTCGAGGGGCATCGGATCCCCCTCGATCGCACGGATCTGGTCTTCGAGGAACGACACGATCTCCGAGTGGCCCAGTGACATCCCGAGGCTGCGCTCGAACACCAGGACCTGTGAGGCGCCGGTGGCGAAGAACGTCCACACCACGGCGGGCACCGTCGAGGTGTCGACCCCGTAGTTCTGCAGCACCACCTTCATGGCCTTGGTCTGCTCCTCACGGGCCCGCTGCGCGTACAGCGCAATCTCGGCGTGCAATGCCTTGCGGTGGTTCGCCAGGCCCATGAATTCGAGCGTCAGGCGGGTCGCCGACGGATCGGTCATGAAGCGCCACAGCGCCCACAGCGGCTGCGGCGACGCCAGCGCCCGCGCCTGCGCCTCCAGACCCTGCTCCGCACGACGCCGGAACAGCGCCAGGAACAGCTCGTCCATGGTGCGGAAGTAGTAGTGCACCAGCTGCGGTTTGAGGTCGGCCTTCTCGGCGACGCGCCGCGACGTCACCGCCGCGTAGCCCTCGTCGATCATCAACTGCTCGGCGGCCTCGAGCAGCACGACCCGGTTCCTGGCGTCGGGCGCCCCGATTCGGCGCGGAGAAGCCACGTCGCAACACCTTCCGTCGGAATGACTGGTGGACACCGGGATAGTAGCCGCCGTCGGGCGCTGTGACCTTGACCACGACCCTACGGCATGCTAAGCAGATGCTCAGCACTTTCAGCCCAGAGCGCCGACTCCCTGTCGCGCCACCGCAGTGTTCAGTTTCTCGAAGGGACGCCCCCAGATGACCGACTTCGACACCATCGACTACTTCACCGATCCGTCGCTGGTGCCCGATCCGCACCCGTACTACGACCACATGCGCAGCAAGTGCCCCGTCCAGCCCGAGCCGCACTACGGCGTGCTGGCCATCACCGGCTACGAGGCGGCCAACTCGGTCCTCAAGGACAGCGACACCTTCTCCTCCTGCATCGCGCTCGGCGGCCCGTTCCCGCCCCTGCCGTTCACCCCGGAGGGCGACGACCTGACCGCGCAGATCGCCGCCAACCGGTCGCAGCTGCCGATGTTCGAGCACATGGTCACCATGGACCCGCCCGAGCACACCGACGCCCGGTCGCTGCTGAACCGGCTGCTGACCCCCAAGCGGCTCAAGGAGAACGAGGACTTCATGTGGCGCCTCGCCGACGAGGTGCTCGACGACTTCATCGAGGCAGGTTCGTGCGAGTTCCTGTCCTCGTACGCCAAGCCGTTCTCACTGCTGGTGATCGCCGACCTGCTCGGTGTCCCCGAGGAGGACCACGAGGAGTTCCGCAACGTGCTGGGCGCACCGCGGCCGGAGACCCAGGTCGGGCGGCTCGACGGCGCGAACGTCGGCCTGAACCCGCTCGAGTGGCTCGACGACAAGTTCATCTCCTACCTCGCCGACCGTAGGCAGAACCCGCGCAACGACGTCCTGACCGGGCTGGCGACGTCGAAGTACCCGGACGGATCGACGCCGGAACTCATCGAGGTGGCGCGGTCGGCGACGTTCCTGTTCGCCGCGGGCCAGGAGACCACCACCAAGCTGCTGTCCGCCTCCATGCGGGTGCTCGGCGACCATCCCGAGATCCAGCAGGCGCTGCGCGAGGACCGCAGCCGCATCCCGACATTCGTCGAGGAGTCGTTGCGGATGGACGCCCCGGTGAAGAGTCAGTTCCGGCTCGCCAAGAGGCCGGCCAAGGTCGGCGACACCGAGGTGAAGACCGGCACCATCGTGATGGTCTGTCCGGGTGCGGTCAATCGCGATCCCAACCGGTTCGACGATCCGCACGAGTTCCACCTCGACCGCAAGAACGTCCGCGAGCACATCGCCTTCGGGCGCGGCGTGCACTCCTGCCCGGGCGGGCCGCTGGCCCGTGTCGAGGGCCGGGTGTCCATCGAGCGGATCCTCGACCGGATGGCCGACATCACCATCGACGAGGAGAAGCACGGGCCGGCCGATGCCCGCCGCTACGAGTACGAGCCCACGTTCATCCTCCGCGGCCTGACCGAGATCAACATCAAGTACACGCCGGTGTCGTGATCGGTGGCGCCGCTGCCCCTTTCAGGGGGCGGCGGCGCTCACTCGGTGCCGCGCAGAGGCAGATCGCCGCGCTCCCAGTAGGCGCGGTTGTTCATCGCGACACAGGTGAGGAACAGACCGTCCGGAGCCTGGGCGACCTCGCCGACGAACTCGGGGCACAAGTCGTACTGGTTCTTCACCCCGTGCATCTCGGGTGACCGGAACCAGCGGGGTTCGTACCGCCGGGCGGAACCGCAGAACACCAGACGGCCCCACGACGTCACGCCGAACGCGTAGTAGGTGCTGTTGTTGCAGTAGGAGCCGAGCACGATGTTGGGTGCGATACCGGGTGTGCAGTTCGGGTTGTTGCACGGCGCCCCGGCCGGCGGGATCGGCGGAGGGATCTGCGGCTGTGCCGCCGCCTGCGGCGCCATCAGGGTCGCCGCCGCCGCCACTGGAGTCGCCCACGCAGCAAGTACCGCGACGATGGATCGCATCAGAACATCTTCACACAAGGAGTAATCAAATTCTCGCTTTCGGAGAGCCAAGCTCCAGCGGCGAATTATGCTGGTGGCCATGCGCGTAGACCGAGTGCTCGGCGCCACGGCGATGTCCGTGGCAACCCTCTTTGGCGGCGTCGTCGCGGCGGCGCCCGCGGACGCCGCACGGGAGGTCGCACTCAACGGCACCTACCGGGTGTTCTCCGACGGTGAATGGGCACGCCGCGACGAGGTTCTGTTCGACGTACCGAGCGAGACCCAGACCTGGACCGTGAACACCAGCTGCGTCAGTCCGATCGAGTGCACCGGCACGGTGACCAGCAGTCTCGGCTGGACCGGCTCCGCCCGCCTCGACGACTTCTGGTTCATCGAGCACGACATCCCGAAGTGGGCGCCGTGTCCCGACGGCACCTTCGCGCGCGCGCACCAGACATTCCTCATCTTCGGCTTCGACCCGGTGACCGAGCAGCGTATCGTGTCGACGGATTTTCTCCAGGGCCGCAACATCACCAAGGCGCCGAGCGGATCGTGCGGCCGCAATGCGGTTCTCGACTTCGAGTTGCCGGTACGGGTCGAGCGCATCAGCCGCTGAACGCGGGCGCACCACCGTGGTGCGCTTCCCGGGTCCGCGGGACCGCCGCGACATGCAGCGGCTCGCGGGCGAGATCAGCTCGGCAGCATGTCCTTCCACGACTTTTCCGCACCCACGAGGTTGGTCTGCGTCCGCAGTTGCCCGTCAGCGGTGAGGTACTGACCGGTGCGCGGGTCGTAGCGCTGGAACGCCACCGCGGGCCCGTCACCGTCGAACGCACTCGGGGTGGCCGGCACCGCCCCGTCCGCGGGCAGAAGTGCCGGCGGCGACGGTGCGTCCGGCGGCGGCGCGAGCGGAGTTCCGTTGAGC
>NZ_JAUMSQ010000159.1:0-12545 GCF_030519285.1 Mycolicibacterium arseniciresistens | reverse complement strand
CCGCGCCGAAGGCCCCGCCGCGGGACGCGCCGGCGGTCCTTCCCCGGTGCGTTCCGAGCCGTCGCGCCGTCCGCCGCAGGCCCGCAACGCCAGGCAGTCGCCGCACTTCCAGCGCTGACCTTCCGCGGTTGTCGGGCGGCCTACGCCGCCAAGTAACCTGTCGGCATGACCCGCCCCGTCGCACTGATCACCGGACCGACGTCCGGACTGGGTGCGGGATTCGCCCGTCGCTACGCCGTCGACGGCTACGACCTGGTGCTCGTCGCCCGTGACGCGGGCCGCCTCGAACAGCTCGCGTCGGAGTTGCGCGCCGAGGCAGGCTCCACCGTCGAGGTGATCCCGGCCGACCTCGCCGTCGCCGACGACCGCGCCAAGGTCGCCGACCGGCTCGCCGCGGGGGTCCAGGTACTGGTCAACAACGCCGGGTTCGGCACCGCGGGCGAGTTCTGGGCCGCCGACCTCGCGCTGCTGCAGTCCCAGCTGGACGTCAACGTCACCGCGGTGATGCAGCTGACGCACGCGGCGCTGCCGCCCATGCTCGCCGACCACCGCGGCACCGTGATCAACGTCGCCAGCGTCGCGGGACTGCTGCCCGGCCGCGGATCGACGTACTCGGCGTCCAAGGCCTGGGTGATCGCGTTCAGCGAGGGGCTGGCCAACGGCCTCGGCGGCACCGGCGTCGGCGTGCACGCGCTGTGTCCTGGCTTCGTGCGCACCGAATTCCACGCCCGCGCAGGCATCGAGATGGCGGGCACCCCGTCGTTCCTGTGGCTCGAGGTCGACGACGTGGTGCGGGACTGCCTGGTCGGCGTCGCGAAGGACAAGGTACTCATCGTGCCGGGTGCGCAGTACAAGGCGCTCACCACCGGTGGCCGGGTGGTTCCGCGAAATCTGGTGCGCGCCATGACGAAAGTGGTGGGCAAGGGCCGTGGCAGGACCTGACGCCGACCGTGAACACCAGTGCGTAGGCTGATCGCGCTCGTCGCTGCCGTGCTCCTCACCGCGGTGTCCGGTTGCTCCGATGACGCTGCGACCGACGAGAACCACTACGGCGCACAGGCCGCGGCCATCGGCGAGTCGCAGTCGGTGCTGGGCTGGAACCTCTCGGTGGCGAACCTGCGGTTCGACGGCGACTTCGTGCTGGTCGACGTCGACGCCGCCCGCAACGCCGGCGACGCCGCCCCCGCGGACAGCCTGCGCTTCGGTCTCTACGGCGCCCTGTACCACCCGATCGAGGCCAACGCGGTCGGCGGCTGCCGAGACGCCGCGACGCTGGACATCCGGCCTGCCGCGGCCCCGACCCCCGACCGGCTCAGCGGCACCGTCTGTCTGGGCCCGATGCGCGACCAGAGCCAGGTGCGCGGTGTTTACGTCTATTCGCCCAAGGACCGGGTGCCCGGCACCACCGTCGCCTATCCCGCCGCGTTCCCGGTCGGGCTGGTGCCCACCCCCGGCACGGACACCGGGCTGAGCCTGAAGGCCACCAGCGTCGACGCCTTCGACGCCGACGGCGCGCAGATCGCTCCGACCGCCATCGGTGAGCCGGACGCGTTCACCGGCGACGGCTACATGCTGATGGGACTGGATATCACCAGCGTTTCGACCCGCTACCGCGACGACGCCGTGCGGCGCGGCGGCCCGCTGATGGTGGTCGTCGGACCCACGCTCCCGCCGCCGGGACTGAGCTATGCGTGCTCGACTTACGGGTCCTCGGTGCTGGTGCTGCCGGATTCCTCACGGGACGCGGTCGCACTCAACGCGTCGCTGTGCACGCAGGGCAACATGAACGCCGCGCTGCTCTACGCCACGGTCTCGGTGGTCGGTACCCACGCCGCGCTGTGGACCACCCGTGGCTGACTCCGACGCGCCGGGACCCACCGAGTGGCACGCGACGCCCGGGGTCGGGCCGTGGCCCGGGCACGCGCCCACCGACCCGCGCTATGACCCGGACCTGTTGCGCGACGGCGACACCCGCAACGTCGTCGACGCCTACCGGTACTGGACGCGCGACGCGATCGTCGCCGACATCGACCGGCGTCGCCATCCGCTGCACATCGCGATCGAGAACTTCGGCAACGACGCCAACATCGGCGCGGTGGTGCGCACGGCCAACGCGTTCGCCGTCGACACCGTGCACATCGTCGGCCGCCGGCGCTGGAACCGCCGCGGCGCCATGGTGACCGACCGCTACCAGCGGCTGCGCCACCACGACAGCACCGCCGAACTGCTGGCGTTCGCGGCGGACGCCGGCCTGACCGTCGTCGCGGTCGACAACGTCCCGGGCGCGACCCGCCTCGAGCAGGCGACCCTGCCGCGGCACTGCCTGCTGATCTTCGGGCAGGAAGGCCCAGGCATCACCGAGGAGGCGAAAGCCGGTGCGGCGTCAACTGTCTCGATTGCACAGTTCGGTTCGACCCGCAGTATCAACGCCGCCGTGGCCGCCGGCATCGCCATGCACGCCTGGGTCGTCCAGCACGCCGACCTCGGACTGGCCTGGTAGCGGCGCGCTGCGCAGCAACAGCCACACGCCGAGCGCCGACACCAGCATCAGCACCGCGCCGACGCCGGAGGCGAAGGCCAGCCCGGAGGTGAACGCCTCCTGCGCGGCGGTGCGCAGCGCATCACCCTGGCCGGCGGGCAGTGCTTCGGAGACCTGTACCGCGGCGGCCAGCGAGTCCTGGGCGTGCGCGGCCGCGGCCGCCGGAATGCCGGGCGGCACGATGAACCCGCGGTAGACGCCGGTGACGATCGACCCGAGGACGGCGATGCCCAGCGCCATGCCGAGTTCGTAGGCGGTCTCGGACACCGCGGCCGCTGCGCCCGCGCGTTCCTTGGGCACGCTGGCCAGGATGACGTCGCTGGCGACGGTGAAGGCGAGCCCGAGCCCGACGCCGACGATGAACAAGGTCACGCCCAGTTGCGGATACGGCGTGTCGGGGCGGATCAGCGTCAGCGTAGCCATCGCCAGCCCGACCATCGTCAGGCCCGCCGTCAGCACCGCCCGCCGGCTCAGGTACCGCACCGCGACACCGGCCAGCACGCCGAACACCGTGGCCGCCACCGCCGCAGGCACCTCGGCCAGCCCGGCCTGCAGCGGGCCGTACCCCTTCACCAGCTGGAAGAACTGCGAGAGGAAGAACACCAGGCCCGAAAGCCCCAGCACGGAGAGCAGATTCGCGCCGACCACACCGGAGAAGGCGCGGTTGGCGAACAGCCGTACGTCGATCAGCGGGCTGGGCAGCCGCAACTGGCGCCGGACGAACCAGGTCAGCGCCGCGGCGCCGAGCACCGCCGCGACGGCACCGTCGATCCGGAAACCGTGCGCGGCAGTCTCTTTGATGGCGTAGACGACGGCGAGGATGCCCGCCATCGACAGCCCGACCGACGGCAGGTCCCACGGACCGGGGTGGGGATTGCGGTGCTCCGGGAGCAGCAGCACGCCGCCGACCACCAGCAAGACCATCACCGGCACGTTGATCAGAAAGACCGAGCCCCACCAGAAGTGCTCGAGCAGCACACCGCCCAGCACGGGGCCGAGCGCCGCGCCCGCGGAGAACGTCGCCGCCCAGATGCCGACGGCCAGTGAACGTTCGCGGGGTTCGGCGAAGATGGTCCGGATGAGCGCCAGCGTGGCAGGCGCCAGCGTCGCCCCGGCCACACCCTGAAGCGCGCGGCCCGCGATCAGCAGTTCGGCGGTCGGCGCGTAGGCGGTCAGCGCGGAGACGGCGCCGAATCCGATTGCACCGAAGAGCAGCAGTCTGCGCTGCCCGATCCGGTCGCCGAGGCTGCCCATCGTGATGAGGAGGCTGGCCAGGACGAAGGAGTAGATGTCACCGATCCAGAGGATCTCGGTGGCGGTGGCGCCGAGGTCGCGGCTGATGAAGGGGGTGGCCAGCGCCAGCACCGTGCCGTCGATGCCGATCAGCAGCACCGCCAGGGTCAGGATGCCCAGTGCGAACCAGCGGCGGCTCATGGGGTCTTCACTCCGTTCAGCAGTAGTTCGGTGATCATCCGGTTGAAGTCGCGGGCCGGCACCCGGCCCACCTGGCTGGCCCAGCCGTAGCCGGCGACCAGGCTGTAGAGCGCCTCGGTCAGCCACGCGGCGGTGAGGTCGGGACGGAACTCCCCGGCGCGCTGGCCTCGCTCGAACAGCCGGGTCATCTCGGCGTCGACCTCGGCCCAGCCCTCGAGCGAGGCGTCCATGTCGACGTCCTGGCTCTGGCTGTAGAGCAGCGCGAGGTAGGGCGACACCGGTTCGCACGCGGCCACCAGCCTGCGCAGCGCGTCGGTCGCCGAATCCTCATGTAGCCGTGCGGTGTCCAGGGCGCCGCGCATCTCGGCGATGGCGAGGTCGTCGAGCGCGGCGAGCAGCGCCGGCTTGCCGGCGAAGTGCCGGTGCAGTGTGGCGCGGCTGACGCCGACGGCCGCGGCGATCTCGTCCTGGGTGGCGTTGGGCCGTCGTCCGAGGAAGTCCGCGGCCGCCCGCAGCAGGTGTTCACGATCAACGGCCATGAGACGACTATAGCGCGAATGAGACGAATTTGTCTCACGGCATTACGCCGAGCGACCCTCCCGCGGACCGCCCGGTGAGGCAGGATCAATGCCATGGATCAGCTGTGGGCCAATCGCGCGGAGAGCGCCGAAGCCGCGATCACCAAGCGCCATCTCAAACGACTGTGGGGCCTGCCCGGCACCCAGCTCGGGGTGGTGGCCTGGCCGTCGGCGCGGCGCTACTCGTGGTTCGGCACCTGGCACTACTGGTGGCAGGCCCATCTGCTGGACTGCCTCGTCGACGCGCAGGTGCGCGACCCACAACCGGAGCGGCAGGCCCGGATCGCCCGCCAGATCCGGGCACATCGCCTGCGCAACAACGGCTCCTGGGTCAACGACTACTACGACGACATGGCCTGGCTGGCCCTTTCCCTGGAACGGGCCTGCCGGCTGGCCGGCGTGGAGAAGCCGCGGGCGCTCAAGAAACTCGCCGATCAGCTGGTCAACGCCTGGGTGCCCGAGGACGGCGGCGGCATCCCGTGGCGCAAGCAGGACCAGTTCTTCAACGCCCCGGCGAACGGCCCGGCCGCGATCTTCCTGGCGCGCTACGACGACCGGTTGCGCCGCGCCCAGCAGATGGCGGACTGGATCGACGAGGTGCTCATCGACCCCGACAGCCACCTCGTCTTCGACGGCATCAAGGCCGGTTCGCTGGTGCGCGCGCAGTACACCTACTGCCAGGGCGTCGTGCTCGGACTCGAGGTGGAACTCGCGGCACGCACCCAGGACGACGACCACACACCCCGGGTGCACCGGCTCGTCGACGCCGTCCGCGAGCACATGGCGCCCGACGGGGTGCTCAAGGGGGCGGGCGGCGGCGACGGCGGCCTGTTCCACGGCATCCTGGCGCGCTACCTGGCCCTGGTCGCCACCGATCTTCCGCAGCGCACCCCGGAGGACGCCGCCGCCCGCGACACCGCCCGCGATCTGGTGCTGACCTCGGCGCAGGCCGCGTGGGACAACCGGCAGACCGTCGACGGGCTGCCGCTGTTCGGCGCGTTCTGGGAGCGCACCGCCGAGGTTCCGACGCTCGCAGGTAAGGAAGCGGAATTCGTCGAGGGCGCCGTCAACGCCTCCGAGATCCCCGAGCGCGACCTGTCCGTGCAGCTGTCGGGCTGGATGCTGATGGAGGCCGCGCACGCCGTCGCCGAATCGCAGGCCCCCACGCAGTGACGACGGCCTTCCCGAAGATCGTCCGCCTGCTGCCGACCCGGTTCAGCCGGGACCCCAGCACACCGCGATCCACCGAGAACACCGCGGCCGCACTGCTGCTGCTGTTCACCCTGCTGGCCATCGGTTGGGCGAATTCGCCGTGGGCAGAGACCTATTCGGCATTCTGGGACACCGACGTCGGGTTGAGCTTCGGCGAATACCACACCGAGATGTCGGTCAAGCACCTGGTCAACGACGGCCTGATGGCGTTCTTCTTCTTCATCGTCGGCCTCGAGGTCAAGGCCGAGTTCGCGATCGGCGAGCTGACCGACCGATCGCGCGCCGCGGTGCCGGTGGTCGCCGCCGTCGCCGGGCTGATCCTGCCCGCCGTGATCTTCCTGGCCTTCAACCCCTCCGGCGACGACGCCCAGGCCTGGGGTGTGGTGATCTCCACCGACACCGCCTTCCTGGTCGGCGCACTGGCGGTGATCAAGCCGAAATTCCCCGCGCGGCTGCGCATCTTCCTGCTGACCCTTGCGGTGGTCGACGACGTCGGCGCGCTCGGCGCGATCGCGCTGTTCTACACCGACGACCTGCGGGTGACCCCGCTGATCGTCGCCATCGTCCTGATCGGCGCCCTTGCCGGGGTGCGGTTCCTGCCCCGGCTGCGCGGCCCGGCCTACGCCGCACTGGGCTTCGCGCTGTGGATCGCGCTGTACATCGCCCACGTGCACCCCACCCTCGCCGGCGTCGCCGTCGCGCTGCTGATCCCCGTCTTCACGCCGGAACGGCGCCAGGTGGAAGAGACCGTCGACCTGATCCGCGCGTTCCGCCAGTCACCCAACCCCGAGTACGCGCGCGCGGTCACCCGCGGACTGCGCGAGTCGATCTCGATCAACGAGCGCCTGCAGACCGCCGTCGGCCCGTACGTCTCGTTCCTGGTGCTGCCGATATTCGCCCTGGCCAACGCGGGCGTCCGACTGGACGAGACGACCGTCATGGCCGCGCTGCAATCCACCCTGATGTGGGGCATCGTCGCGGGTCTGGTGCTCGGCAAGTTCGTCGGCATCACCGCGGCCACCGCCCTGATGCGGGCCTCCGGCCTCGGCCAGCTCTCGCCGGGGATGTCGCTGCGCCGGGTGGCCGGCGGCGCGCTGCTCTCCGGCATCGGGTTCACCATCTCGCTGTTCATCGTCGACCTCGCGATCGACGACCCGCTGAAGCAGGACGAGGCGCGCGTCGGCGTGCTGATCGCCTCGGTGCTGGCCTTCGTGCTGGGGTGGGCGTTCTTCCGGATCACCGACCTGATCAGTCCTCCGGAGGCGGTCGGCATGAAGCTCGTCCGCCCGATCGACCCCGACCGCGACCACGTCAAGGGACGGCCGGACGCGCCGCTCAGCCTCGTCGAGTACGGCGACTACGAATGCCCGTTCTGCAGCAGGGCCACCGGGGCGATCGACGAGGTGCGGGCACACTTCGGCGACCGGCTCATCTACGTGTGGCGGCACCTGCCGCTGGAGCGGGCACATCCGCGGGCGTTCGACGCCGCCCGTGCTGTCGAGGGAGCCGCCCTGCAGGGCAAGTTCTGGGAGATGGGCCGCGAACTGTTCGCCCACCAGGACGACCTGGAGTGGTCGGACATCTACCGCTACGCGGTCGGCGTCGGCCTCGACATCGAGCGTTTCGACCAGGACGTGCGGGTGCACGCGTCGAAGGTGCTGCACCGGGTGCAGGACGACGCGCAGGACGCCGAGGTGATGGACCTGAACTCCACCCCGACGTTCTTCGTCAACGGCAAGCGGCACAAGGGCCCGTGGGATGCGGCCAGCCTGATCCGCGCGCTGGAAGCCGGCCGCGGAGGCGATGTGACCGAGGCTCCGCGCTGAGCACCCGCCCAGTACCGTGGTCGGCGTGAGGGACGTGTTCGCCGACCTGCTCGCGGTCTGGCGCGACGGCGGCACCGCGGGGGTCGCGACGGTGGTCCGGACGTTCCGCTCGGCGCCGCGCCCGCCCGGCGCGTCGATGGTGGTGGCGCCCGACGGCACGGTCAGCGGTTCGGTGTCGGGCGGCTGCGTCGAGGGCGCGGTGTACGAGCTGGCCGGTGAGGTCGTCGCCGACGGCACGCCGCGGCTGCAGCGCTACGGCGTCAGCGACGACGATGCCTTCGCCGTCGGTCTGACGTGCGGCGGCATCCTGGACGTGTTCGTCGAGGCCGTCTCGCAACACACGTTCCCCGATTTCGACGAGGTGGTCGAGGACATCGAGGACCATCGCCCGGTGGCGACCGCGACCGTCGTCACCCATCCCGACCCGTCGTGGGTGGGACGGCGGCTGGTGGTCCGGCCCGACTCCGCAGACACGCCCGTCACGGGCACCCTCGGGTCGGCCCGAGCGGACGCGGCGGTCACCGACGACGCCCGCGGGCTGCTGGACGCAGGCCGCAGCGAGGTGCTGACCTTCGGACCCGACGGCGAGCGGCGCGGCGCGGGCATGGAGGTGTTCGTCGCCGGCCACGCACCGCGGCCGCGGATGCTGGTGTTCGGGGCGATCGACTTCGCCGCGGCGGTGGCCCGGCAGGGCTCGCTGCTCGGCTACCGCGTCACGGTGTGCGACGCCCGGGCGGTGTTCGCCACTCCCGCGCGCTTCCCGACCGCCGACGACGTGGTGGTCGAGTGGCCGAACCGCTACCTGGCGGCGCAGGCCGAGGCGGGCGCCGTCGACGGCCGCACGGTGATCTGCGTGCTCACCCACGACCCCAAGTTCGACGTGCCGCTGCTCGAGGTGGCGCTGCGGCTGCCGGAGATCGGCTACATCGGCGCGATGGGGTCGCGGCGCACGCACACCGACCGGCTCGACCGGCTGCGGGCGGCCGGTCTCACCGACGCCGAACTGGCACGGCTGGCCAGCCCGATCGGCCTCGACCTCGGCGCACGCACTCCCGAGGAGACCGCTGTGTCGATCGCGGCCGAGATCGTCGCGCGGCGCTGGGGCGGCACCGGGCGTCCGCTCGGCGCCACCGGCGGCCCCATCCATCACGAGCACGACGAGCCCAGCGTCTTGCCTTCATGATCGGCCAGAGACGACACTGAGCGGTATGGAACAGTACCGCCGCGGCGACCTGGTGTTCGACGTCAAGGACGTGGGTCCCCCCGACGGGCCGGTGGTGGTGCTGCTGCACGGCTTCCCGCAGCACAACGACAGCTGGAACGCCGTCATCGCCCGGCTGAGCGCGCAGGGTTTCCGCTGCCTGGCGCCCAATCAGCGCGGCTACTCGCCCGGCGCCCGGCCTCGGCGGCGGCGCGACTACAAGACCACCGAACTGGTCGCCGACGTCGGCGCGCTGATCGACGCCAGTGGTGCGGACAAGGTGCACGTGGTCGGCCACGACTGGGGCGCCGCCGTCGCCTGGGGTGTCGCATCGGAGTACCCCGACCGGCTCGCCACGTTGTCACCGGTGTCGGTGCCGCACCCCGCGGCGTTCCTCAAGTCCATGCCGACCAGCAAGCAGGGTCTGGCGTCCTGGTACATGTACGTCTTCCAGCTGCCGTGGCTGCCGGAGTTCCTGCTCACCCGCAACGGCGGCGCATTCTCGAGGAAGTCGCTGGAGCGCATCGGCCAGACCCGGGAAGCCGCCGAACGCGACACCCGCGCGATGCTCGAGCCGGGCGCGATGACCGCCGGCCTGAACTGGTACCGCGCCATGCCGTTGACCGACCTGCGACGGGCGAGCGGAAAGATCACCGTGCCGACGATGTACGTCTGGAGCGACAACGACGCGGCGCTGCTGCCCAAGGCCGCCTACGAGACCGAGCGGTACGTCGCGGCGGACTACCGCTTTGAGGTGATGCCCGGCGTCTCGCACTGGATTCCCGAGGAGAAGGCCGACGAGCTGTCGGACCTGCTGCTCGAGTGGTTCGCCGCCCACCCGACCACATGACTCGACACCCGTCGAGTTAAGTTGAGCGGGTGACTGATTCCGGTAAGCCCGAGATCGCGTTCCCGTCCCGCATCGGCGTCTGGTGGGCCAGCGAGACGTGGTCGATCACCGACGCTCAGGACGTTGCGCGGGAGATCGAGGCGCTCGGCTACGGCTCGCTGTTCATCCCCGAGGTGACGGGCAAGGAATGCCTGACGCAGTCGGCGGCCTTCCTCTCGGCGACCGACCGCCTGGTGGTGGGCACCGGCATCGCGAACATCCACATCCGGCTGCCGTCCGCCGCCGAGACCGGTGGCCGCACCCTGAACGCGCAGTATCCCCATCGCTTCGTGCTGGGCCTCGGCGTGAGCCACGCGCCGCTCGTCGAACACGGGATGGGCGGAACGTATGCGAAGCCGCTGGCGACGATGCGCGCCTACCTCGACAAGATGGCGGCGGTGTCCGAGGTCATCGAGCCCGGAGTTCCCCGCCCCACCCGCCTGCTGGCCGCGCTCGGCCCCAAGATGATCGAACTCTCGGGCACCCATGCCGACGGGGCGCACCCGTATCTCGTCACACCGGCGCAGACGCAGACCACCCGCGACATCCTCGGGCCGGACAAGTGGATCGTCTCCGAGCAGGCCGTCGCGTTCGGCGGCACCGATGAGGACCAGTTGCAGCGCGCGCACCAGCACCTCGACGTGTACAGCGGGCTGCCGAACTACCGCAACTCGTGGCTACGGCAGGGCTTCGACGAATCCGACCTGGTGCGCGGCGGCTCGGACCGGCTGGCCCGTGGCGTCGTCGGCATGGGCTCGGTTGAGGATGCGGCGGCCTCGGTCACCGCGCACCTGGACGCCGGCGCCGACCACGTCGTGGTGCAGGTGCTCGGGGACAACCCGATGGCCGACCCGCGGCCCGCGCTGCGGGAACTGGCCAAGGCACTTCCGCTGGGCTGAGCCTCTAGTCGTAGATGACGTCGAGCCCCTTGCGCCTCAGATCGGCGAGGCCGTCGCGCATGGACTGCAACTGCTCGGCTGAGTGGCCCACCCAGTCGGTCAGTTCGCCGACGATCTTCACCGGCTCACGGGTGCGGTAGGAGCGGGTCGGATTGCCGGGCAGCTTCTTGTCGGTGACGTTCGGGTCGTCCTCCAGCTCGCCTTCCGGTTCCACGATGTAGATGCGGCACCGGCCTTCACCGGCCGCCATCTCGGCTCCCCACACCGCGGCATCGAGCGTCTGAGTCACGTAGACGTGGTTCATGAGGCGGCCCGCCTGGTAATTCGATTCGCGCCCGGGCACCAGGAGATCGCCCACCGACAGGTCGGCCCTTGTGCCGTGCAGGTACGCACCCGTCGGATGAACCTCGAACGGTTTCGGCGTGTTCGTCACTCTCAACCCCCATAGATCGTTGCTGGCCGGAGGATTGTGCAGCACGAACGGGGCCTTGCGGCAAGCCCCCACCCCTGCCCTAAAGTGAGAGTGGGAAGAGGCGGACCGCCGCGGGCGGAGTGTCCTACTGTGGCTCACCCTCGGGTCGCGCAGTCGTCGACCGGAGACCCGGCGCCACATCGAGGTCGCTGCTGTCGGTCGCCGCCCAGCTGGCCAGGAGCGTGAGGTTGTCGGCCGACTTCGATGCCGGTTCGGCGGTGTAGGCGGTCAGCGAAAGGCCCGCGCCCCCAGGGATGTCCATGACGTCGTAGGCCAGCTCGAGCTCGCCGACGGCCGGGTGGCGGAAGGTCTTGGTGCCGCTGTAATGAGTGCGGACGTTGTGTGTCGCCCAGCGTTGACGGAACTCGTCCGACTGGGTCGACAACTCGCCGACGAGGGCGGACAACGCGGCGTTCCCGGGAGTCCGGCCGGCCTCGGTGCGGAGCAGAGCGACCGCGACGTTGGCCGCGCCGTCCCAGTCGGGGTAGAACTCGCGCGCCGCGGGATTCATGAATGCGAAACGGGCGAGGTTCGGGACCTCGGGTTCAGCGTCGAAGGCTGGTGAGTAGAGCGCCCGGCCGAGCATGTTGGCGGCCAGCAGATCCATGCGGCCGTTCCGCACGATCGAGGCCACCCCGGTCATTCCGTCGAGCACCCGCTGGATGCTGGGACTCAGGCGTGGTCGTTTCACGCTCGCCGTCCGGCTGCGCGGTGAGGCGTTGGCGGCACGGGCCAAGCGGTGCAGGTGCAGCCGTTCGGCCTCGTCCAGCTGCAGGGCGTTGGCGATCGCCTCCAGCACCGTCTCCGACACCCCGGCGAGGTTGCCCCGTTCGAGGCGGTTGTAATAGTCCACGCTCACCCCGGCCAGCGCGGCCACTTCTTCACGGCGCAGCCCGGGTACGCGGCGGGTGCCGTACGACGGCAGGTTGACCCGCTCAGGGGAGATCCTGGCGCGCCGGGTCACGAAGAACTCCCGGATGTCGCTCCTGCTGTCCATGAGCCCAGGGTAGGCAGTCGCCACCCGGTCAGGGGTGCCCTGTCAGTACATGGAACAGCCGAACCTGTTACCGGCCTATGAGAACGGGTTTCGTGGTCACCGGAAGAAGCCGAAGGGCATCACCCGGTAACCGAGGAGCCGAACAAACATGCACCCATCTCGCAGCGACAGCAGCACCCGGCTGCCGCTGTTGGTCTACGTCTTGGCCGCAGGGATCTTCCTCATGGGCACAACCGAATTCATGCTTGCCGGCGTTCTTCACGAGGTGGCCACCGACCTCGGTGTGAGCGTCGCGAAGGCAGGACTGCTCATCACCGCGTTCGCGGTCGGCATGATCGTCGGACCACCGGTCATGGCGCTGGCCACGCTGCGGTTGCCTGCGCGCGCCACCCTGGTCGGCGCGCTGACGGTGTTCGCCGCCGGGCATGCGGTGGCAGCGCTCAGCGAGTCCTTCGCCGTGCTGACCGTGGCGCGCGTCATCACCGCGCTGGCCACCGG
>NZ_JAUMSQ010000158.1:0-8981 GCF_030519285.1 Mycolicibacterium arseniciresistens | reverse complement strand
GTCGGCGCGCTGACGGTGTTCGCCGCCGGGCATGCGGTGGCAGCGCTCAGCGAGTCCTTCGCCGTGCTGACCGTGGCGCGCGTCATCACCGCGCTGGCCACCGGGACGTTCTGGGCGGTCGGTGCGGTGGTGGCCGCCGCGGCGGCCGGTCCCGCAGCCGGTGCGCGAGCGCTGGCAGTGATGTCGGGCGGCTTGAGCCTGGCCGTGGTGGCTGGTGTGCCGCTGGGCACCTTCGCCGGCCTGCTCACGGGGTGGCGGGGTCCGTTCTGGCTGCTGGCGGGCCTGTCGGTGATCGTGGCTGTCGCCGTGCAGCGACTCACACCCGCCACCAACGGCGACCGATCCGCCGAGCTGTCGGTCGGGGGCGAGGTCAAGGCGATCCGGCCGTGGCGGGTGTGGGCGATGCTGGCGGCGATCGTGTTGGCGCAGGCCGGCTTCCTGGGCACCTACAGCTTCATCAGCCCGTTGTTGACCGATCGCTCCGGTGTCCCGGAGGCGCTTGTGCCCGTCGTGTTGGCGGGACTGGGGATCGGGGCACTGATCGGTACCGCCGTCGGGGGTCGGTTCGGAGACCGTCATCCGCTGGCCGTCATCGCCCTGGCGACGACGTCATCGGCAGCGGCGATGCTGGCACTTGCGGCCGCAGCCGGCCACACGACGATCGCGGTCACTCTCGTGGTGCTGCTCGGCGCGTGCGGACTCGGCGCCAACCCGGTGTTGATCGCCCAGGTTCTTCGTCACGCCGGCGGTGGTTCGACCCTGGCCTCGTCGATGGCCACTGCCGCGTTCAACATGGGCACCGCAGGCGGATCCGCACTCGCGGGCGCCATGCTCTCGACACCGTTGGGGCTGACCGGACCGGCCGTCCTCGGTGCACTGATCACCGGCTCGGCCCTGATGCCGCTGACGCTACTGGCCGTCGCCAATCGCCTGGCCAGGCATGGTCACGGCCTTCGCCGCACGCCGAAGTCATTGCCTGACCGGCAATTCGAATACCAACGATAGGAGTGGACATGACGAAAGACGTCAACCGACACCGTGAGGACGAAGTGGAAGCACCGCACCACAACGGCTTCGGCCGCCGCATGCTCGCAATCGCCGGCGCCGCCGCATCGGCGGTGGCAGTTCTGGCCGCTGCCGGTTGCGCGGCCTCCGAGCCCAGCGGCACGCCTGCACCGTCGGTGCCCGCGGCCGCGACACCGGATCTGCCACCCGGTGACACCAGTCGAGGTGCGGACAACTTCTACAGCAGCGAGCAGGTGACGGTCCAGAAGGTCACCTTCAAGAACCAGTACCAGATGAACGTCGTGGGAAACCTGTTCGTCCCCAAGGACATGGCACCCGGCTCCAGGGCTGCGGCGATGGTCGTCGGTCATCCGATGGGAGCGGTCAAGGAGCAGAGCGCCAACCTGTACGCCACCAAGATGGCCGAACAGGGGTTCGTCACGATGTCGTTGGATCTGTCGTTCTGGGGTGAAAGCGACGGCCTGCCACGCAATGCCGTGTCGCCGGACATCTACGCCGAAGACTTCAGCGCGGCCGTCGACTATCTGCGCACCCAACCGTTCGTCGACCGCGAACGCATCGGCGCCCTCGGCATCTGCGGCAGCGGCAGCTTCGTCATCAGCGCGGCGAAGATCGATCCACGCATCAAGGCCGTCGCGACGGTCAGCATGTACGACATGGGCGCCGCCAACCGCGACGGGCTGCGCAACGCCGTCAGCCTCGATCAGCGCCGGGAGGTTCTCGCGCAAGCCGCAGAGCAGCGCGACGCCGAATTTGCCGGTGCGCCGACAGAATTCACCGGCGGTACACCCGAGGAACTGTCCGCGGCGTCAACCCCGATCGACCGCGAGTTCTACGACTTCTATCGCACCGCACGCGGACACAGCCCCGACACCAGCACCCATCCCACGCTCACCAGCAACGTCAAGTTCATGAATTTCTACCCGTTCTCCGACATCGAGACCATTTCGCCTCGGCCGATGCTGTTCATCTCCGGTGACCAGGCCCATTCGCGCGAGTTCAGCGAGGACGCCTACCGGCTGGCCGCCGAACCCAAGCAGCTGGTGCTCGTGCCCGGAGCCGGGCACGTCGACCTGTACGACCGAGTCGACCTCATCCCCTTCGAGACGTTGACCACCTTCTTTCGCACCAACCTTGCCTCTGCATGAGGACAGACGAGAGGACGACACAGATGAAGCCGATCCTGGCGATGACGGTCCTGCTGGCCGCGGTCACCCCGTTGACCCTGGCGAAGGCCGGGCCGGCCGGCGCCGATGGCGGAATCCAGATCTCAACCGGTCAGGAGCGGCCTTCCGGACCGGGGCCTTCCGAGAACTTCACCGGTCAGGTCGGGGTGAAGCCGCTGTTCGACCCGAATGACGCCCGGACTTTCGGGGCAGCCGAGGTGACCTTCAGTCCGTGTGCACGAACGGCATGGCACAGCCATCCCGGTGGGCAGACGCTCATCGTCACCTCGGGCACCGGCTGGGTGCAGCAGTGGGGCGGTCCCAGGCAACCGATCAACCCCGGCGACGTGATCTGGACCGAGCCCGGCGTGAAGCACTGGCACGGCGCCCGGCAGGACACCGAAATGACCCACATCGCCGTCCAGGCCACCGTCGACGGGCGTCCCGTCGACTGGATGGAACACGTCACCGACGAGCAGTACCGCGGATGACCGACCGGCCATGTCCGTCAGCTCGCGTGACGACCAGGCCTAGTCGGCGGCCGGCTCGATCGGCGGGGCCGGGATGCCGGCGCGGCGGGCCGCGCGGCGCCGCTTGATCCACTCGATCAGCATCGGCAGCACCGACACCAGCACGATCGCGATGAAGATCGGTTCGAGCAGCTTCTGGATGATCTCGAACTGGCCGAGCCAGAAGCCCAGCAGTGTCAGGCCGACGCCCCACACCACCGCACCGAGGATGTTGTACAGCGCGAACACCGGGTAGCTCATCCGGGCCGCGCCCGCCGTCAGCGGTGCGAGCGTCCGCACGATGGGCACGAACCGGGCCATCACGATGGCGAAGGGTCCGCGCTGCTCGAAGAACAGGTGCGCCTCGTCGAGGTAGCGCTGCTTGAGGAAGCGCGCGTCCTGCTTGAACATCGCGGTACCGATGTTGCGGCCGATCCAGTAACCGACCTGACCGCCCAGGATCGCCGCGATCGGGATGAACACCAGCAGCTGCCAGAGCTGGAAGTCGGGCACTTCCTTGCCCTGTTCGGCCGCCGCGGCGGTGCCCGCGGCGAGCATGCCTGCCACGAACAGCAGAGAGTCACCCGGCAGGATCGGGAACAGCACCCCGGACTCGACGAAGATCACCACCAGCAGTCCGACGAGCGCCCAGGTGCCGAAGTACCCGAGCAGGGTCATCGGATCCAGGAATTCGGGCATCAGCGCCAGATGGGTGGTCGGGGTGGTCATGGCACCCCAAGATACCGGCGCGGCCACGGCGTCCCGAAATTCAGCCGCGCGGCCCGGGCCGGTGAACTTCCTGCTAACGGGAATCCATCAGGCTATTCGCATAGCTAGGGTTGTATTCATGCCTACCCACACCGCCGTACAACTGGCTGCCGTCGGCGAGAAGCTGACCCTCGTCGACGTCGAGACCACCGCCCCCGGGCGTGACCACGTCCGCATCGACGTCGCCGCGTGCGGCGTCTGCGGCACCGACCACGCCTTCGTCAACGGCGCCTTCCCCGGGATGACATGGCCGCTGACGCCGGGTCACGAAGTCGCGGGCACCGTCGCCGAGCTCGGCGACGGCGTGGAGGGCTTCGAGGTCGGTGACCGGGTCGCGGTCGGCTGGTTCGGTGGCAACTGCAACCGCTGCGTGCCCTGCCGCAAGGGCTTCTTCATGCAGTGCGAGCGGGGCCAGATTCCCAGCCTGAGCTATCCCGGTGGCTACGCCGAGTCGATCACCGTGCCGGCGACCGCGCTGGCCCGCATCCCCGACGAGTTGTCGTTCGCCGAGGCCGCGCCGATGGGCTGCGCCGGGGTGACCACCTTCAACGCGCTGCGGCAGACCCGCGCCGTGGCCGGCGACCTGGTCGCGGTGCTCGGCATCGGCGGGCTCGGCCACCTCGGTGTGCAGTGGGCCAGGGCGATGGGCTTCGAGACCGTCGCGATCGCTCGCGGCGCAGGCAAGGCCGACGACGCCAAGGCCCTCGGCGCCCACCACTACGTCGACTCCACCGCCGGCGACGTCGGCGAGGCGCTGCAGAAGCTGGGCGGGGCGGCGGTGGTGCTCGCGACGGCGGCCAATTCGCAGGCCATGGCCGACACCGTCGGTGGACTCGCCGCACAGGGCGAGCTGGTCATCGTGGGCGTCACCGCCGACCCGCTGCCGATCAGCCCGATGCAGCTGATCACCCCAGGGCTCACCGTCACCGGCCACCCGTCGGGCACCGCCCGCGACGTCGAGGAGACCATGCACTTCGCCGTGCAGTCCGGCGTGCGGGCGATGATCGAGGAGCGGCCGCTGGCCGAGGCCGCCGAAGCCTACGCGGCGATGGACTCCGGCCGCGCGCGCTACCGCATGGTCCTCACCATGTGACGACTCGCCATGTGACGCCGGCCGGATCGGCGCATACTGGCCCGTATGCCGATCGCCACGCCCGAGGTGTACGCCGAGATGCTCGGCCGCGCCAAGGAGAACTCGTTCGCTTTTCCCGCCATCAACTGCACGTCGTCGGAGACCGTCAACGCGGCGATCAAGGGCTTCGCCGACGCGGGCAGTGACGGCATCATCCAGTTATCAACGGGCGGAGCGGAATTCGCTTCCGGTCTGGGTGTCAAGGACATGGTCACCGGCGCCGTTGCGCTCGCGGAGTTCGCGCACGTGATCGCCGAGCGCTACCCGGTGACCGTCGCCCTGCACACCGACCACTGTCCGAAGGACAAGCTGGACACCTACGTCCGTCCGCTGCTGGCGATCTCCGCCGAACGGGTGGCGGCAGGCCGCAACCCGCTGTTCCAGTCGCACATGTGGGACGGGTCGGCGGTGCCGATCGACGAGAACCTGTCGATCGCGCGGGAACTGCTCGCCCAGGCCGTCGCCGCGAAGATCGTGCTGGAGATAGAGATCGGCGTCGTCGGCGGCGAGGAGGACGGCGTCGAGGCCGAGATCAACGACAAGCTCTACACCTCGGCCGAGGACTTCGAGAAGACCGTCGACGCACTCGGAGCCGGCGAGCACGGCAAGTACCTGCTGGCCGCCACGTTCGGCAACGTGCACGGCGTCTACAAGCCGGGCAACGTCAAGCTCAAGCCGGAGGTGCTCGCCGAGGGGCAGCGGGTGGCCGCTGCGAAGCTCGGACTCGATTCGCAGGCAAGGCCTTTCGACTTCGTGTTCCACGGCGGCTCGGGATCGCTGAAGTCGGAGATCGAGGACTCGCTGAAGTACGGCGTGGTGAAGATGAACGTCGACACCGACATGCAGTACGCGTTCACCCGGTCGGTGGCCGCGCACATGTTCACCAATTACGACGGCGTCCTCAAGGTCGACGGCGAGGTGGGCAACAAGAAGGTCTACGACCCCCGCAGCTACCTGAAGAAGGCGGAGGCGTCGATGTCGGAGCGCGTCGTCGAGGCGTGCAGGGACCTGCACAGCGACGGCAAGTCGGTCACCGCCGGCTAGTTGGCGGGCGCCTGGCAGATCTTCCACTGGTCGTCGCGGAACTGCAGGTCGAAACTGCGCGTGGAGCGCGTCTGCGGCGCGAAGGCCATGAAGGTGGTGACGTTCGCCTCGGCGTGATCGCCGTTGACCACCACCTGGTCGATGCTCGCGACGACGGGATACTGCTTGGCTGCGGACACCCGGGCGTGCGTATCGGCCCAGGTCCGGTCGTTGTAGTTGACGTAGCTGTCGCGGGTGGCGCCGCAGGTGATGCTGCGCAGGGTCGCGAGGTCGCCCTTCTGCATGGCGGCGTCGTAGTTCTGGATGGTCGCGCGGACCTGCTCCTCCTGCGACACCCCACCGTCGGACCCGCGGGTGAGCAGCAACGTGCCGAGGATTGCGATGGCCGCCAGCGCGGCGATCACCAGCACGACGGCCGCAACCCAGCCCCAGCTGCGCTTCTTCGTCGGCTGCGGCGGCCTGGGCTGCTCGCCGCGAGGCGGGATCAGTTGCGGCGTGGCGGCTTTCGGCTGACCCGCCGCCTCGCCGCCTGCCGGCGCTGCGGACGTCGCGAACACCTCGGTGGCCGGTTCCTGCGGGCTGTCGATCTTCTGCGTGGTGCCGGCGTCGAAACCGGACGGCGCGGTGAACCGCCGCTCACCGGCCTGCGGGTCGGTCTGCGATTCGGCCGGCTGCGGGGTGGACGCGAAGACCTCGGTCGCCGGCTCGTGATCGTGCTCCACCGGCACCAGGACTGCGTCCTCGGGTTCGGCGTCGTGAGGTTCCGGCTCCCTCGGTGTCGACGCGATCACCTCGGTGGCCGGCTCGTGCCCGCCGTCCGCCTGCTGGACGTCGATGATCTCGGTCTCGGCGGCGGACTCGGTGGTCGCCTCGTCAGCGCCCGGCGGGTCGTGCTCGGCCGGCGGGGTCTGCTCCTGCGCGTCGGCCGTCGGCTCGGTCGGCTCTTCGCCTCGTTGCGGCCCTGGTGGGTTCGACATCCCTGCTGTTTTCCTCCTCCGCGCGTCCTACGCCGGAAGCTTATCGACCCGGCGGGGGTGATGCCGTGGAGTGCCACCCGGAGACCACACGGCACAATGGCCTCATGACACGGATGGGCGACCTCCTGGGACCGGAGCCGGTGCTGCTGCCCGGCGACATCGACGCCGAGGCCGAACTGGCTGCCGGCGAGAATCCGTCCATCGTGGCCGCTGCGCATCCCTCGGCATCGGTGGCGTGGGCGACGCTGGCCGAACAGGCGCTGGCCGGCGATCAGGCGGTCGCGGCGTACGCCTACGCCAGGACCGGCTATCACCGGGGTCTGGACCAGCTGCGCCGCAACGGCTGGAAGGGCTTCGGCCCGGTGCCGTTCCGCCATGAGCCCAACCGCGGATTCCTGCGGTGTGTGGCGGCGCTGGCCAAGGCCGCCGACACCATCGGCGAGACCGACGAGTACGCCCGTTGCCTGGACCTGCTCGACGACTGCGATCCGTCGGCGCGCGGCGAGTTCGGTCTGGCCTGAGCGCCCTGCGCGGCCGGACTACCAGTTGCTGTTCTCGCAGTTGCAGTCGGCGGCGCCCGCAGGCGGCTCCACCTGCACGGTCGCATGGTCGAGTCCACGGGCGGTCAGCACCGCGCGGGCGTCGTCGAGCACCCGGGCAGAGTCGGCCTCCGACGTGAGGTGTGCGGTGACCATGTCCTTCCCGGGCACCAGGGTCCACACGTGCAGGTCGTGCACCTCGGTGACGCCGTCGACCGCGCACAGCGCCGAGCGCAGTTCCTCGACATCGATGTGCTGGGGCGAGGACTCCGACAGGATCCGCAGTGCCGCGCGGGCCAGTGCGAACGCCCGTGGCAGCACCCACAGCGCGACGAACACGGCGACCACCACGTCGGCGTACGGCCAGGCCGTGGTGACCGTGACGATGCCGGCGATCAGCACGCCGATACTGCCGACGGTGTCCGCCACGACCTCCATGTAGGCGCCCTTGACGGCAAGGCTCTGCTCGGACTGGGAGCGCAGCAGCAGCACCACGATCGCGTTGGCGAGCAGGCCGGCCAGGGCGACCACGATCAGCGGGACACCGGGCACCTCGGGCGCGTCACCGAGCCGCTCGAACGCCTCGTAGAGAATGAATGCGGCCACGCCGAGCAGCAGCACCGCGTTGGCGACGGCGGTGAAGACCTCGGCGCGGTGCCAGCCGTAGGTACGGGCCGGCGACGCGCTGCCGTGCCGGGCGAGCAGTACCGCGGTCAGTCCCATGAACATCGCGACGAGGTCGGTCAGCATGTGGCCGGCGTCGGCGAGCAGCGCGATCGAGTCGATCCACAGCGCGGTGACCAGTTCGAGGACGAAGAACGCGGACAGGATCGCGGCGGCGATGATCATCCGGCTGACGCGGGTGTCTCCGCCGCCGTGACTGTGGTCGTGTCCGGCGCCCATTCCAGCAATCTATGCGTAAAGACGCATATATCGCAAGGGCTTGCCTAGAGCCAGGCGGACCAGAACCGGGTCAGCTGGTTGCCGACCGCACTCAGCCCCGACGGCACGCCCGAGAGCTCGAAGAGCCAGTACACCGCGCCGAAGAACCACTGGTTCAGTTCGGGCACCAGCAGCAGCACCAGCAGGACGAGGAAGCCCCACCCCTTGACCGGCTCGAGCGAGCGCTGGGTGTCGGGGCTCAGGTGCGGTTCGAGTGCGCCGTAGCCGTCGAGCCCCGGCACCGGCAACAGGTTGAGCAGGGCGCCCGTCACCTGCAGGAAGCCCAGGAACGCCATGCCCGCCCAGAACACCGCGTGCGCCGGGTCGTACAGCAGCCGGGTGAGCGTCAGCAGCAGGATCGCGAGCGCCACGTTGGCCGCGGGGCCGGCCAGGCTGACCAGCGTCTTCTGCCGGGCGGTCATCCACGACGTGTGCAGGTAGACCGCACCGCCCGGCAGCCCGATGCCGCCGAGGGCGATGAACAGCACCGGCAGACCGAGCGACAGCAGGGGATGGGTGTACTTGAGCGGGTTCAGCGTCAGGTACCCGCGCATCTCGACGCTCTTGTCACCGAACCGCCACGCCGTGAAGGCGTGCCCGAACTCGTGCAGGCACAGCGACACCAGCCAGCCGGAGATGACGAACACGAACACGCCGGCATAGGCCAGCGGCTCCACGGTGTCGGCGGCCAGCCACGCCAGCACACCGCCCGCCGCGGTGAGAGCGACGATGGCAAGGAAGACCGGGCTCGGCCGCACGGACTGGCGCGGCGTACGGATGCTCACGATTCGACGCTACCGATCTTCGGTAAGAAGGACCCATGACGACGATCGCACCTCCCGCGCCGCCCCCCGCGCTGCCGCCGCCGGTCCCGGCCG
>NZ_JAUMSQ010000157.1:0-21655 GCF_030519285.1 Mycolicibacterium arseniciresistens | reverse complement strand
GGCCCTGCGGCGGCCCCCACTGCGGCGGTCCCTGCGGGGGCGGCCACCCCGGCGGCGGTCCTTGGGGCGGCACACTCACAGCGAGTCCTCCTCGGGGATCCGGCGGGGATACGCCGTCGTCGATTGCATTGCCATGCGAACTCGCATCCTATTTGCCGTCGGACCCGCCGTGGCGCACGAGATTCCCGCCCGGCTGCATAGGGTGGCCCGATGGCCGTCACCGACCTGTTCGCGAAGCGGGCGACGCTGGGTCGGTCGGTGCGGCTGCTCTCGGAGTTCCGCTTCGAGCAGTCCGACCCGGCGCGCTTCTACGGGGCACTGGCCGACGACACCGCCGCGATGGTCGCCGACCTGTGGCAGGCCGGCGTCGGCGGCTCGCCGTCGGGCCGGTCGGTGCTGGACGTGGGCGGTGGGCCCGGGTACTTCGCGGCGGCGTTCGCCGCGGTGGGGATGGATTACCTCGGCGTCGAGCCCGATCCCCGCGAGATGCACGCCGGCCCGGCTGCCGACGCGGCGAGCGGGCGTTACGTGCGGGCCTCGGGGATGGCGTTGCCGTTCGCCGACGCGGCCGTCGACGTCTGTCTGTCGTCCAACGTCGCCGAGCACGTGCCGCGGCCCTGGCAGCTGGGCAACGAGATGCTGCGCGTCACCCGTCCCGGCGGGCTGGTGGTGCTGTCCTACACGGTGTGGCTCGGTCCGTTCGGCGGGCACGAGATGGGGCTGACGCATTACCTCGGCGGGGCGCGCGCCGCGGCCCTGTACGCCCGCAGGCATGGTCACCCGGCGAAGAACAACTACGGGTCGTCACTGTTCGCGGTGTCGGCGGCCGACGGCCTGCAGTGGGCGCGCAGCACCGGCGCGCTGATCGGCGCTTTCCCCCGCTACCACCCGCGATGGGCGTGGTGGTGCACCGAGGTGCCGCTGCTGCGGGAGTTCCTGGTGAGCAACCTGGTGCTCGTCCTGAGGCCGTGACTGGAACAGGTTCTCGTTTGGCCCGTCCTTCGGTAGTGTGACGCTCATGACACAGACGGTGCAGGCGGCTGCCTTCAAGACCGAGTACGACAAGCTGTTCATCGGCGGCGCCTGGGTGACGCCGTCGACCTCCGACGTCATCGAGGTGCACTCCCCCGCGACCGGCGAGAAGGTCGGGCAGGTGCCCCTGGCCGCCGCGGCCGACGTCGACGCGGCCTGCGCCGCGGCGCGCAAGGCGTTCGACGAGGGTCCGTGGCCGACGATGACCCCGCAGCAGCGGGCGGAGATCCTCGGCGCCGCGGTCAACCTGATGAGCGAGCGCGCCGACGAGCTGAAGTTCCTGCTCACCGCCGAGACGGGGCAGCCCGCCACGATCGTCGACATGATGCAGTACGGCGCGGCGATGTCGGCCTTCGGCTACTTCGCCGGCGCCGCCGACAAGTTCGAGTGGTCCGAGATCCGCGACGGCATCTACGGCCAGACGCTGGTCACCCGCGAGCCGATCGGCGTGGTCGGCGCGATCACGGCGTGGAACGTGCCGTTCTTCCTGGCCGCCAACAAGCTCGGCCCCGCGCTGCTGGCCGGCTGCACCGTGGTCCTCAAGCCCGCCGCCGAGACGCCGCTGTCGGTGTTCGCGATGGCCCAGATGTTCGCCGAGGCCGGGCTGCCCGAGGGTGTGCTGTCGGTGGTGCCGGGCGGCGCCGAGACCGGCCGCGCGCTGACCGCGAATCCCGAGCTCGACAAGTTCACCTTCACGGGCAGTTCGGCGGTGGGCAAGGAGATCGGCAAGCTGGCCGCCGAGCGGCTCAAGCCCTGCACGCTGGAACTGGGCGGCAAGTCGGCCGCGATCGTGCTCGAGGACGCCGACCTCGACTCGTCGCTGCCGATGCTGGCGTTCTCCGGGGTGATGAACTCGGGGCAGGCCTGCGTCGCGCAGACCCGGATCCTGGCGCCCCGGTCGCGGTACGACGAGGTGGTCGAGAAGCTCGCCAACTTCGTCGCGGCGATGCCGGTCGGCTTGCCCGACGACCCCAACGCCGCGATCGGCCCGCTGATCAGCGAGCGGCAGCGTGAGCGCGTCGAGGAGTACATCAAGAAGGGCGTCGACGAGGGCGCCCGGGTGGTCACCGGCGGCGGCAGGCCCGAGGGTCTGGACAGCGGCTGGTTCGTGCAGCCGACGGTGTTCGCCGACGTCGACAACTCGATGACGATCGCGCAGGAGGAGATCTTCGGCCCGGTGCTGGCGGTCATTCCCTACGACACCGAGGCCGACGCGGTCCGCATCGCCAACGATTCGGTGTACGGCCTGGCCGGCAGCGTGTGGACCACCGACAACCGCAAGGCGCTGGAGATCGCCGCCAAGATCCGTACCGGCACCTACGCGGTGAACATGTACGCGTTCGACCCGGGCGCGCCGTTCGGCGGCTACAAGAACTCCGGCATCGGCCGCGAGAACGGGCCGGAGGGTATCGAGCAGTACTGCCAGGCCAAGAGCACCCTGCTGCCGTTCGGGTACACCCCGGAGTGACGAGGGGTCGCGCTCGTGACGTGGCGGCGGCCCCGAGGCCGGGACACCGCCGCCACGTCACGGGCGCGGTGACCTCCGCGCCGGAGTTCAGGCCCGGTGCCAGCGCGCGCAGACGAAGTCGGCGTTGACCGCCGACTCCACCAGCGCCCACTCCGAGCGCACCGGCAGCACGCGGGAACCGCCGCCGAGCGAACACGGCGCATACGAGACGATCATCTCGTCGATCAGTCCCGCCTCGACGAACTGCGCGGCGACCAGTCCGCCGCCCACCACCCAGACGTCCTCACCGGCGGCCGCGGCCACCAGTTCCGGATGCAGCTCGGTGACCGCGCCGGAGAAGACCCGCACCGGATGGTCGCCCACCACGATGTCCGGGCGGCTGGTCAGCACCCACGACGGCTGGGAGTACATCCACTCGCCGGGATGGTTCTTCACGATCCACTCGTAGGTCGCCGACCCCATCACCACCGCACCGATCGTCGCGAAGAACGCGTCGTAGTGGAACGGTCCGTCTGCGTCGATCTCGCGCGAGGTGAGCCAGTCCAGGCTGTCGGCCTCGTCGACGACGTAGCCGTCGAGACTCGACGCGGTGTAGTAGATCGTCGCCATCAGTGTCCTCTCATCCATTCCAGCGGGTCGCCGCGGTGGGTGGCCACGCCGAGGCGGGCGAGCATCGCGCGGGCGAGGCCGCGGCGCAGCGCGGCGTACTCGAGCACGTGGGCGACGATGCCGTACAGCTGGAACGACTCCGGCGGTTCGCAGAGCGCGTCGATGACGGTGTCGCCCAGCCTGCCCTCGGCGCTGTACTCGGAAAGCATTGCCGCCCAGCGTGTTCCGACATCCACGTGATGCGCGGCCAGCCCCGCCGGTGACACCGTCGCCGGATCGCTGGCATCGCGCCGGGGCACGTCGCGGCCCTCGATGGTGGCCAGCCACACCTCCTTGGTCCAGACGATCGCACCGAGCACCGCGCCGACGCTGGGCTCGGGACCGTCCCAGTCGAGCACCACCTGCCCCGGCGTCAGCTCGGCGGTCCACTGTTCGGCCGACAGCCCGGCCGCCCGGTCGATGAGGTAGGCGGTGTCGGCGATGTCGTGGGCCACCATCAGCTGGGACATGTCGGGCTCCTTCGTCGCCCCGTCGCCGTCGAGCCACAGCGACTGCGGCGGATGGAAATGCAGACCGTTGGGCGCCGGCACCCGGAAGGCGACGTCGGCGGCGCGGGACGGCGGCACCCCGAACGCCCTCCGGAACGCCCGGGAGAACACCTCGGCCGACGACCAGCCCTCGTCCGCGGCGACCGCGGCGACCCCTTCGCCGCGGCGCAACCGCCAGGCCGCCCGTTCGAGCATGATGCGGCGCCGCAGCGCGGCGGGCGACTCCCCGGTCAGCCGCCGCACCTCGCGCGAGAAGTGGAACTCCGAGGCGTGACTGCTGCGGGCCATCTCACCCACGACGGTGTTGTCCGCGTCCACCACCGCGTCGAGCAGTTCGCGCAGGCGGTCCCTTCCGGCGGGCGTCGACGGTTGCTCGCTCACCCGACCGAGTATGGTCGCCGCCCGCCGCCGGGAACATGACGATTCCTGCTCACTAGACTCACCTGCTCAGTGGGTGAATTCGAGGCGCTGTGCGCCAACGACGGGGACCTGGCCCCGCTGCGCGCCGCGGTGCGCAGCTTCCTGGCCGACGACCGCGCCGAGCACGGCTGGACGCCGGCGGTCGACTGCTGGCTGACGGGCTGGGATCCGGGCTTCAGCGCACGACTGGCCGCGGCCGGATTCGTCGGGCTGACGATCCCTGCCGAGTTCGGCGGCCACGCGCCGGCCACCGGATCGGGCCACCTGCACCGCTACGTCGTCACCGAGGAACTGCTCGCGCACGGCGCGCCGGTCGCCGCGCACTGGATCGCCGACCGGCAGGTGGCGCCCGCACTGCTCAGCTACGGCACCGACGAGCAGCGGCGGCGCCTGCTGCCCCGCATAGCGGCCGGGCAGCTGTACTCGGCGATCGGGATGAGCGAGCACGGCGCCGGATCCGATCTGGCGGCGGTGCAGATGCGCGCCACCCGCGTCGACGGCGGCTGGACGCTGTCGGGCACGAAGGTGTGGACCAGCGGCGCGCACCTCGCCCACCAGATCGTGGTGCTGGCCCGCACCGCCCCCGTCGACCCGGACCGCAGGCACGCCGGCTTCAGCCAGTTCATCGTGCCCACCGACCTGCCGGGCATCGCCGTCAGCCCGATCGTGCTGATGAACGGCGAGCACCATTTCAACGAGGTGCTCTTCGACGACGTCACCGTCCCCGACATCGCACTGCTCGGCGGCATCGGTGACGGGTGGCATCAGGTGACCGCCGAGCTGGGCTTCGAACGCAGCGGCCCCGAGCGTTTCCTGTCGACCGCGACGCTGATCTTCGCGGCGGTCCGCGCACTGGGTCCCGGCGCCGACGACGGCGCCGCCGTCAAGGTGGGCGAGTTGATCGCCCGTGTCGTCGCGCTGCGTCAGCTGTCGATCTCGGTCGCCCGCGCGCTCAGCGCAGGCGCGGACGCAATTTCGCGCGCCGCGCTGGTCAAGGATCTCGGCACCCGGTTCGAGCAGGAGTCTGTCGACCTGGTGGCCGACCTGCTGGCCCACCTGGATCCGGCCGGTGCGGACGCCGCCCGGCTGCGCGCCATGCTGGCCACGGCGCGGCTGCAGGCGCCGCTGTTCACGCTGCGCGGCGGGACGAACGAGGTGCTGCGCGGGGTCGTCGCCAAGGGGCTGGGGGTGCGATGAGCGACGAATTGCGGCAACTGGTCGACGAACTGGGGCAGCGGGCCCACGACGCGCGCGCAGGCAGGCGGCGCCGCCCCGACGGGTTCGACAGCACGCTGTGGCGGCACCTCGAGGACACCGGGCTGAGCCGGCTGACCAGTGCCGAGGACGCCGGACCCGCGGACGCGGCCATCGTGCTGGACGGGCTGGCCCGGCATGCGGCCGCCGTCCCTGTGGCCGAGACCGACCTGCTGGCCGCCTGGCTGGCGGCCGAGGCCGGCGTGCCGGTGCCGCCGACGGGCCCGATGACCGTCGCGCTCGCCGACGTACGGGTGGCCGGCGGGCGCATCACCGGTGTCGCGCGGGACGTGCCGTGGGCCGACGACGCGGCGATCATCCTGGCGGGCCGCACCGAGGACGCGGTGTACGTGACGCGCCTGCAGGGCGCGCCCGTCACCTCCGGGCAGAATCTCGCCGGCGAGCCGCGCTGCGCCGTCGCGGTGGACGTGGCGGTCGACGACTGCCGACGGCTGCCTCCCGGGATCGGCGAGCAGTTGATGCGGCGCGGCGCATGGGCACGGTGCGTGCAGATCATCGGGGCGCTCGACGCCGCCGCGGCCCTGACCGTCGAGCACACCCGCGGTCGCGTGCAGTTCGGCAGGCCGCTGAGCGCGTTCCAGGCGGTGCAGCACGCGCTGGCCGGGATGTCGGGCGAGATCGAACGGGCGCGCGCCACCGTGGCACTGGCCGTCGCCGCCGCGCAGGAACGCGGATTCGACGACGCCGCAACGGAGTACGCGGTGGCGGTGACGAAGGTGGCCGTCGGCCGCGCGGTCGGCCCGGTGACCACCGCCGCGCACCAGTTGCACGGGGCGATCGGAGTGACGATCGAGCATCCGCTGTGGTCGGTGACGATGCGGGCCCGCAGCTGGGCCGACGAGTTCGGCGACACCGCGTCGTACGCGCGGCGACTGGGCCGGGCGGCGCTCGCCGGCGATCCGTGGGACCTGGTCGTCGGCGCCTGAGTCAGCGGTCGAGGACCTCGTGCACGCGGGCCTCGACGTCGACGCGGTCGCCGAGATCGGCGAGGTCGATGCCGAAGCGGTCGGTCAGCGCGTCGAGCACCTGCGCCGCCGTGTCGAACCGGATCCGCTCGGTGCCGTCGGCACGGTGGACGGCGAGGTTGCGGCCACGCATGTTCCAGCGGGCGTCGTCGGCGATCAACGCCGCGGTCAGTCCCACCACGAATCCTGACTTCGGATGCGTTGACACGTACCAACTCCCGACTTCGAGGTCGATCAGTGGCCGCGGCCGGAGCGAAAAGATGTACAGCGGGCGCCACGTCCCGCGGATCAGCGCCTCGAGCAGGAGGCCGTCGCCGTGCTCGCGCAGCCGGTAGGGCTCGTGGCGGGTCTCCTGCACCGGCCCCGCCTGCAGGCGGATCGGTGCGGTCAACGTCTGCCCGCCGAATCCGACGTCGACCAGGAACCGGCCGTCCTCGCCGGGCACCGTCACGGCAAGCAGCTGGTGGGTCTGCGCGGGCAGCGCGGCGGCGAAGCCGTCGTCGCCCGGGTCCCAGTCGTCGTTCATCCACACCACCCGGCCGGCCAGCCGGTCCACCCCGTACCCGAGCGCCTCCAGCACGTAGCCCATCAGGCCGTTGTGTTCGTAGCAGTAGCCGCCTCGGCGCCGGTGCACCAGCTTGTCGGTCAGCGCCGCGGCCCCGAGGTCGGCGACGGGGATGCCGAGAACGGGGTCGAGGTTCTCGAACGGGATCGTCCGGTTGTGCGCGGCAACGACGGTGCGCAGCGTCTGCAGGTCCGGCCGCACCGCGGCGCCGTGACCGATTCGGTCGAGGTAGCCGGTGACGTCGACTGTGGTGGCGATGGACATGCCGCCATCCTGCGACCTCAAGGGAGGTTGAGGTCAACCCCGGTGCGACGCCGCGCTGAGCGTCGTCAGGGCTTCCCGCGGGCGGGGGTCTGCGCCGCCACGCCGTGCCGCAGCGGAGTGTTCGCTTCCGCGGCGGTGGCCGTGCTGACCGGGGATCCGCCCGCGGTGCCCGACACCCGCGGCGCGTTGGCCGGGTCGCCGCCGGACGGTTCGGCACCGCCGTGCAGTTCCTTGAGGCGGGCGTGCAGCAGTTCGAGCACCGGGATGCGGTTCCCATGCGCCGTCTCGTGGTCGAACAGGACGCGCAGTGCCGGCTCCTCGAGCGAGCGGATGCGGTGCCGCAGTTCGGTCAGCGGTAGTTGGTCGTAGTCGGGCAGCGGCAATTCGTCGTGTGCCATCAGGTGTCTCCTCGGGATCCGGTGTGCGTCAGCTGGCCGTTGGTCGCGGGGTTGACGGTGTCGCGCGACGCGGCGCCGGCCTCGGATGTGTCGGTGCGGCGTTGCGACAGCCACCACGCGGCGCCGACGACGGCGGACACACCGGTGAGGACCAGCGTCACCCACAGCGAGGCCTGCAACAGCCATATCCGCCGCTGGGCTTTCAGGATTCGGCGCTGCACGTCGCGCAGCCGGGACAGCGTGCTCATCAGCGACGGGTGCCCCCGACGGCCGGGCCCGAAACGCGGTCTACGCGGTCTCGATGATCGTCGTGGTGACCGAGACGATCTGCGGTTCGGCCGGGGCGGAGGCGAAACCGAAGCGCACCGGCGGTCGCAGCGGGGCCAGCGCGCCGAGGTCCTCGCCGTCGAGCCGGCCGGACACCCCGACGATGCGCCGGGACCGCCGGACGCCGTAGTACTCGCGCCTGCCGTTGCCCGCGGTGCCCGCGGTGTGCACGCCGGCCACCATGCGGGACGCCACCGGGTCGATCGCCCGCAGCCACCACGGCGCGACGGCGAGCCGCGCCGGCACCAGCCGCAGCAGCCGGTCCAGCGGCGCCGCTCCCCCGATGTCGATCCGCAGGTCGAGATTCGGCGCCGCCACCGTGAGCCGGTCCTCGGTGAGCTCGGCACGCACCGGGCCGACGAGCACACGGTCGAACGCGTACGTGGTCGACACGAAGTCGGCGATCTCGCGCGTCGGCGCCAGCAGCACCCGCTCGTCGTCGGTGCCGATTCCCCCGTCGGCCCCCGCAAGCGGGAGGTACCCCCGCCGCTCCTGCCCGCCGGCCCGCTGCACCATCACGTCGGTGAACGCGCCGAACGGCGAGGTCTGCCAGCTTCCGACGACGAGGCGGTGACCGGACTGCGATCCGACGCCCGCGATGTGGCCGGAGAAGACGCGCTTCAGCTGCCGGTCCACTGGGGTGGGCGCTTCTCGGCGAACGCGATGGCGCCCTCCTGGGCGTCCTTGCTGCCGAACACCGGCATGATGATCTCGTTCTGCTTCGCCCAGAACTCCTCGGGCGACCAGCCGCGGGACTCGACGATCACCCGCTTCGTGGCGGCCACGGCGAGCGGGCCGTTGGCGGTGATCCGCTCGGCCAGCGCGATCGCCTCGTCGAGGGCGTGTCCGGGCTCGGCCAGCGCGTTGACCAGGCCGAGGACGTGAGCGCGTTCGGCCGGCAGCGCCTCACCGGTCAGCGCCAGCTCCATCGCGATGGCCGACGGGATCCGCTGCGGCAGCCGGAGCAGTCCGCCGCCGCCGGCGACCAGGCCGCGCTTGACCTCGGGGATGCCGAACGCCGAATCGCGGGCGGCCACGATGAGATCGGTGGCCAGCGCGAGTTCGGTGCCGCCTGCCAGCGCATAGCCCTCGACAGCGGCGATCAGCGGCTTCGCGGGCGGACGCTCGGTGAAGCCCATGCCCCGGCCCGGGACCATCGGCAGCTCACCGCTGGCGAAGGCCTTGAGGTCCATGCCCGCACAGAACGTCCCGCCGGCCCCGGTGAGCACGCCGACCGACAGCCCGGGGTCGTCGTCGAGGCGGTCCACGGCGGCCGCGAGGCCCTCCGCGACGGCCTTGTTGACGGCGTTCTTGGCCTTGGGCCGGTTGATGGTGATGACCAGGATGCGGTCACGCTGTTCGACGAGTACGGGGTCCGGGGCGCTGTTGGCGTCGTTGCTCACGACGTGATGCTAGCGAGCGGCACCGCGATGCCGGTACCATCGAAAAACTAGAACACGTTTCAATTCTACCGGAGGGACCACCTCATGAGCTCGACCGACAGCATCCCGTCGGAGATCTCCAAGTGGGATCCCGGGTTCACCGCGCAGGTCATGGCGGTGCTGAGACCGATCCTCAAGGCCTATCACCGGGTCGAGGTGCGCGGCCTCGACGACTTCCCGCCCGGCGGCGCGCTGGTGGTGTCCAACCACAGCGGCGGCCTGTTCGCGATGGACGTCCCGGTGTTCGCCAGCGGCTTCTACGAGAAGTTCGGCTACGACCGGCCGGTCTACACACTCAGCCACGACATGCTGATGACGGGCCCGACCGCGGAGTTCTTCATCAAGATCGGCTTCATCCGCGCCAATCACGACAACGCCGACGACGCGCTGCGTTCGGGTGGAGTGGTGGTGGTGTTTCCCGGCGGCGACTATGACGTGTACCGCCCGACGCTGACGCAGAACAAGATCGACTTCGCGGGCCGCACCGGCTACATCAAGGCCGCACTCAACGCCGGTGTCCCGATCGTGCCGACGGTCTCGATCGGCGGCCAGGAGGCCCAGCTGTTCCTCACCCGGGGAACCTGGCTGGCCAAGCGGCTCGGCCCGATCGCGCGGCTGGCCCGCACCAAGATCGTGCCCGTGTCGTTCGGCTTCCCGTTCGGACTGTCCGCGGTGGTGCCGCTCAACATGCCGCTGCCCACCAAGATCGTCACCCAGGTGCTGCCGCCGATCGACATCGTCGCCGAGTTCGGCGAGAACCCCGACATCGACGAGGTGGACGCCCACGTCCGCCGCGTCATGCAGCGGGCGCTCGACGAGCTGGCCGCCGACCGCCGGCTGCCCGTGCTGGGCTGACCGGGTTTCAGTGCGGGGCACATAGGCTATCCGTCGGCCAATCACCACGCTCCGGGGGAGATGTCTGTGCTCAAGAAGATCGTCAAGCCGCGCCCTGTGTTGCGCGCGGTCGGGGAGCTGGCCAACGCCGCCAACGGTGTGCAACCGCTGGCGCGCAAGGGTTACGTCACCATCCCGGTGTTCTTTCTCGGCTGGCCCACCAGTGAACTGGCGCCGCTGTTCCTGACGGCGTCGGTGCTCGACACCGCGCGGCGGTACTGGCGCGGACACTTCGCAGGCAGGCGCGGGGCACTGGCGCTGGCGCTCAACGCCGTCACCTGGGGGGTGCTGGTGTTCCTCCAACGCCGCAACGTGCGCTCCGAGCCGGTCTTCGAGGCCGGCCTGCGTGAAACCCTCGGTGCCGACTACGAATCCGTGACCGCCAAGTCCCCGACGCCCCGCAGGCGGTCAGGGGTGTTCCGCACCGGATGGTCGCGGCGGCGCTACACCGAGAAGGCGGTGCGGTACGGCCCGCACCGCGCCAACACCGCCGACATCTGGCGGCGCGCCGACCTCCCGCGTGACGGGAAGGCGCCCGTGGTGCTGCAGGTGCCCGGCGGCGCCTGGGCGATCGGAATGCGCCGCCCGCAGGCCTATCCGCTGCTCAGCCACCTCGCCGAACGCGGCTGGGTGTGCGTGTCGATCGGCTACCGGGTCAGCCCGCGGCACACCTGGCCGGCCCACATCGTCGACGTGAAACGCGCGCTGGCGTGGATCCAGGAACACATCGCCGAGTACGGCGGCGACCCCGACTTCGTCACCATCACCGGCGGTTCGGCGGGCGGACACCTGACGGCGCTTGCCGCGCTCACCCCGAATGACCCTCAGTATCAACCGGGATTCGAGGATGCGGACACCTCGGTGAAGGCGGCGGTGCCGGTGTACGGCCGCTACGACTGGTTCGGCAAGGAGGGGACGGGCCGCCCCGAGTTCATCGCGTTCCTGCAGCGGTACGTCGTCAAGAAGAGCTTCGCCCGCAACCGGCAGCTGTACGTCGACGCCTCACCCATCGCACGGTTGCGTGCCGACGCGCCACCGTTCTTCGTCCTGCACGGCCAGGACGACTCCATCATCCCAGTGCCCGAGGGCCGCGAGTTCGTCGACGCGCTGCGCAAGGTGTCGACCTCACCGGTGGCCTACGTCGAGGTGCCGCACGCCCAGCACGCATTCGACTTCTTCGGCTCACCGCGTGGGCACTACACCGGCCAGGCGATCGAGCGGTTCCTGTCCTGGGTGTACGCCACCCGCTCGTCCGTAACCGACGAGACCACGGTCGACGCGCTCAGGCCCGCGCAACAACCATAGTCTCGGCGCTCGGCGAGTCAGGGCGCCATGGCGGTCTCGACGACCGTCAGCTCCTCGGAAAGCCCTGCGGCCTTGCGGATCTCGATGAAGGCCGCGAGCATCGCGTCGGTCACCTCGTGCGGGTCGTCGAGCGTGGAGCCGTCCGACAACACGGTGATGTTGAGCTGGTCGACGTAACTCCACACGGTGATGTTGAGCCCGCTGCCCGCGGTGAGCGGACCGACGGAGTACAGCTCCGTCACCAGCGCGCCGCCGACCCGCCCGCGCTCCCGCGGACCGGGCACGTTCGAGATCGTCAGGTTCTGGATCTTGTTCTGGCCGTCCTTCTTCGACAACCACCGGAACAGCGACTCCGCGGGCGCGGGCGGCATGTACGCCGACCAGCGGCTGACCAGTTCGGGGCCGATGAGTTCGTGGCTCTCCTTGGCCGAGATGGCCGCCTCCCGCGCCTTACGCACCCGGTCCAGCGGATCCTCGCAGTCGGTGGGCAGCGCGACCAGGATGCCGGTGAAGAAGTTGCCGGAGATCCGGTCCGGTGAGAAGTCGAAACTGATCGGCACCGACGCCAGCAGCGGATGGTCGGCGTGACCGTCGTAGCGCAGCAACAACTTCCGCAGTGCGCCCGCGGAGATGGCCAGCACCAGATCGTTGATCGTCACACCGAGGTGCTTGCTGGTCTGCTTGACGTCGGCGAGCGCGAGCGTCGCGGTCGCGACGGTGCGGGTCGCGTCGATCATGTGGTTCATGAACGTCGGCGGCGGCGTGAACGGCCGGGTCAGCTCGGGCGACAGCTTGCGCGAACTGCGCCGCACCCGGCTCAGCCCCTGACCGGTGTAGCGCATCACGCCCGGGATGCGGCCCAGCTGGCGGATGTGGTCACCGAATGCGGTGCGCACCAACTCCGCTCGGCTCGGCGCCGGGTCGGTGGCGTACGAGTCCCGGTCGGCCTGCGGCCCCGTCTGCAGATCCATCCCGCGGGCCAGCAGGTTCGCCGAGGCGACACCGTCGGCCAGCGCGTGGTGGATCTTGCCCAGCACCGCGATGCGACCGCCGGCCAGCCCCTCGATCAGGTACATCTCCCACAGCGGGCGACTGCGGTCCAACGGTGTGCTGGCGATCCGGCCGACCGCCTCGTCGAGCTGACGCCGGCCGCCGGGGCTGTCCACCCGGTAGGACCGCACGTGGTAGTCGAGGTCGACCTCGCAGTTCTCCCGCCACATGGGGTGGTGGAACTTCCACGGGATGTCCACGAGCTGGTAGCGGAACGGGTCGAGCTTGTACAGCCGCCCGTGCAGGACCTTGCGGAAGTCCTCGACGCCGAAGGTGCGCCCACCGAGGTCGTCGAGCTCGATGACCGCCAACTTGAGGGTGTGCATGTGCACGTTCGGCGTCTCGCTGTACAGCAGCACAGCGTCCCACCCGCGAAGCCGTTTCACCCGGATACCTCCCTGTCGGAGGCGTCTATATAACCTCTTTGGCCGCGGCGCTCATCCGGTTTCGATGGATCTGGTTGAGGAACAGCCGGACGGCGGTGGCCATCGATCCGGTGCGGGCCCCGTCGATCATGTCGAAGCCGTGCCCGGCACCCGGTAGTTCCACGTAGCTGACCACCGACCGCGACACCGCGCGGAGCCTGTCGACGAAGCTGCGCGCCTGCGCGACCGGGATCACGCTGTCGCCGCTGCCGTGGATGACCAGGAACGGCGGCGCCTCGGGGTGCACCCGGGCGATCGGCGAGGCCTTGCGGAAGATCTCCGGATGGCGCGACAGCCGGTGCTTGACCACCACCCGCTCGAGGAAGTCTACGAAGCGGACGCGTTCGACGGTGGAACGGTCCTCCCAGTCGTATCGGCCGTAGATGCCGATCACCGCGTCGACCGAGGTGTCGGACCCCTCCGGCAGCACGCACTGCAGTTCGGCGTCGTTGATGGTCAGTCCGGCCAGCGCCGCGAGGTGGCCGCCCGCCGAGGTTCCCGCGATCGCGACGAAGTTGCGGTCACCGCCGAATCGGTCGACGTTGGCGCGCGCCCAGGCGATCGCCGTCTTGACGTCGGTGATGTGCGCAGGCCACGGATTGTGCGGCGACACCCGGTAGTCGATGGACAGGCAGACCCAGCCCATCTCGGCCAGGTGCGACATCAACGCGTAGCCCTGCAGCAGCCTGCTGCCGTGCACCCACGCACCGCCCGGGATGAACAGCAGCACCGGGGCCGGTTCGGTGGGCAGGTTCTTGGGCCGCCAGACGTCGAGGAGCTGAGAGGGCAACGGGCCGTAGCGAACCGAGGACTTGTAGACGTTGCGGCGGTGCTCGAACGCCTTCCAAAGCGGCGGCGCCTTCTCCGGGGCCGGCCAGTCGATGGCGAGGTCGGCGGCGGGGACGACGCCGCGAAGGGCGGCGTCGGTGACGGAGTGCGTCATGTCGCGCTCCTTCTGCCGCACCTCGTCGTTGCCCGGCTCGAACCAGGACTTCGCCGATGCGGACAGGAGTTCCGGCATCTGCCGGTATCCCCACACCCCCATGGCGGCGAGGGCGCCAAGCGGCTCAAGGTGTTTCCCGATCACGGGCAGGGAGGCGGAGGCGACACTCATGGCGAGCAGGTGATCGGCAGGCTTGGCGTTGAGGAGCCAACGTGCGCGCGTCCACATTGTCGGTCCGGGGTACCGGGTGTCCGGTCGCACGGTCATGATCGCGACTGTACCCCGCAGGTCAGTTCCTAAACGACGACATTCGGAAGTTGTCAACCAGCGGCACTTTCGTAACGCGTTGTGACGGGCATCACACCTTTCTGACCGGCGGTTTTGCCGCTAGCGTGCACTTGACGACCGTCAAGTTACGACTCGATGACGAAGCGAAGAGGACGTCCCGCCGTGAACAGATCAGCCCTGGCCATCACCGACGAACACCGCGATCTCGCGGAATCCGCAGCCGGCCTGCTGGACCGGCTGCAGGCGCTCGTAGCGGCGCGAGCCACCCTCGACGAGGGGTCGGCGCACCCGGCGGAGCTCTGGACCGCGCACGCCGACCTCGGACTCACCGGCCTGGCGCTCGCCGAGGATCACGGCGGATCGGGATTCGGCCTTGCCGAACTGGCCGTGGTGCTCGAGGTCCAGGGCCGGCGGGTGTGCCCCGGTCCGTTCCTGCCCACGGTGGCCGCAGCCGTGGTGATCGACCGATGCGCTCCGGAATCCGTTCGCACGCAACTCCTTCCGGGGCTCGCCGATGGCACGGCGGTGTCAGCGCTCGGGCTGTCCGGCACGGTGGCGGCCGACTCCGACGCAGTGGCCGACGGGGAGAGCCCGGCGGTGCTCGGCGCACCCGACGCCGATGTGCTGGTGCTGACCGCAGGTGACGACCTCGTGGTCGTCGACGCGGACGCCGACGGCGTCACCGTCACCCGGCTGGCCGGCCTCGACACCACGCGAAGCATCGGTTCGGTCGCGCTGCGCGGGGTGCGACTGCCCCAGGACCGCGTCATCCGCGGCGCGGCGCGGCGCGCGCGCACCGTGTTCCGGATCCTCGCGTCGGCCGAGGCGGTGGGGATCAGCTGGGCATGCCTGGACATGGCGGTGGAGTACGCCAAGGTGCGCGAACAGTTCGGCCGGACCATCGGCACGTTCCAGGCCGTCAAGCACCACGCGGCCAACATGCTGGTGGATGCCGAGCAGACCACCGCGGCCACCTGGGACGCCGCTCGGGCCGACGACCTGGACAGCGCCTGGTTCCCGGCGGCGGTCGCCGCGTCGCACGCGGTGCGCGCACAGGTAGGCAATGCGCAGAACAACATTCAGCTGCACGGCGGGATCGGATACACGTGGGAGCACGACGCCCACCTGTACCTGCGGCGTGCCCGCACCCTGGCGGCGGCGCTCGGCGACGGCGCCGACCCGCTGACCGACATCGTCGAGGCGCAGCGCAGCGGGCAGGCGCGCGGCGCCACGTTCAGGCTGCCGGCGGAGGCCGACGAGTACCGCCAGGCGGCCCGCAGCGCGGTCGCTGAACTGAGCGGGCTGCCCGAGGACCGGCGGCGCGACTTCCTGGTCGACTCCGGCTATCTGGTGCCGCACTGGCCGAAGCCGTGGGGTCGCGAGGCGGGCACGCTGGAGCAGTTGGTGATCGAGGAGGAGTTCCGCGACACGAAGGTTCCGGACATGGGCATCACCGGGTGGGTGACGCTGACGATCAGCCAGGCCGGTACCGACGATCAGCGGGAGCGCTGGGTGGAGCCGGTGCTGCGCGGGCAGACCATGTGGTGCCAGCTGTTCTCCGAACCCGGCGCCGGCTCCGATGCCGCGGCGGTGCGCACGGCGGCCAAGCGGGTGGACGGCGGCTGGCGGGTCACCGGACAGAAGGTGTGGACCAGCCTCGCCCACCTGTGCCAGTGGGGTCTGGCCACCGTCCGCACCGATCCCGACGCACCCAAGCACGCCGGGGTGACGATGATGGCGATCGACATGAAGGCCGAGGGGGTGACGGTGAACCCGCTGCGCGGCATCACCGGCGACAGCCACTTCAACGAGGTGTTCTTCGACGACGTCTTCGTCCCCGACGCCGACGTGGTGGGCGACGTCAACCGAGGGTGGCTGGTGGCCCGCGCCACCTTGGGCAACGAGCGGATCTCGATCGGCGGCGGGTCGGGCGCGCCGACGGGATTCGGCGCGGACGACCTGGTTGTACTGCTGGACAGCGCACCAGCCGACGTGGCCGCCGCCCGGCTGCGGCGGGCGGGTGAGGTGATCGCGGCCGGACACACGCTGCGACTGCTCAACCTTCGCCGGGCCAGCCGCGCCATCGCCGGGGCCGAACCCGGCCCGGAGGGCAACGTCACCAAACTGCTGGTGGCGGAGCATTCGCAGTGGCTGACCGAACTCGGCATGGAACTCGCGGGCACCGCCGCCGTCACCGGCGCGACGCCGGCACTGACCAACGGCTATCTCGGCAACCGCGCGATGACCATCGCCGGCGGCACGTCGGAGATCACCCGCAACACCATCGCCGAGCGGATCCTCGGCCTGCCGCGCGATCCGCTGATCAAGTAGCAGGGGCTCAGAGACCGATCAGGTCGGCGGTCTGCTCGGCGAGCGCGGGCCCCAGGGTCATGCCGCGGCCGCCGGGTCCGGTGATCACCCAGACCCCGTCGTCGGGCGAGGTCCTGCAGACCAGCTGGTGCGGGTCGACGCACTGGCTGTAGACGCCTGCCCAGCGCCGGCTCACCGGCGGCAGCGGCCGGCCGAGCAGCTCCTCGACCACCTCGGTGAGGTAGGCGTAGGGCTCCTCCTGCACGTCGAAGGGGAACGGCTGCTCGTACTCGTGGGTGTCCCCGATGGTCAGGCCGCCGTGCAACCGCTGCACGCACAGCAGCTGCATGTGGTGCCGATCGGCGGTGTCATGCTGGGATTCGTTGCGGCGCAGCGCTTCCAGTGACGGGCCGGCGAACCCCGGGTAGTAGCGGAAGCTGTCGCCGTCGGCGATCGCCGTCGGGAACGGCTCACCGAGCGGTTCGGTCTGCATCATCTGCAGCCGCACCCGGCGGACCGGCAGCTCACCGGCGATCTCGCGGACCAGCCCGCCGTGCGCGGCGCCCGCACACACCAGCACCACGTCGCCCTCGTGGCGGCGGTCGGAGTCGTCGCGGACGGTGCCGCCCTCGACGGCGCGGGCCTCGGTGTTCGCGTGGAAGGTGTAGCGGCCGCTGGCGCGGAGGTGGTCGCGGATGGCGGGCAGCGCCTGGCGGGACTCCACCGCCGCGTCGCGCGCACAGTGCAAACCGGCGAGGAACCGGCCGCGCAGCGCGGGGTTGTGCGCGCGCACCGCGTCCGGCTCGAGCAGCGTGAAGCCGCGGACGTCGGCGTCGCTGCGTGCCGACATCTCCTCGGCCACCGCCAGCTCACCGGGTGTGCGCAGCAGCGTGATCGAGCCGGACGGCCGGAATCCGACGCCGGGGACGTCGACACCGAGCTTCTCCCACAGCTCACGCGAGCGCAGCGTCGTCTCGAGCTCGGACGTCGAGCGCCCGGACACCCAGACCAGGCCGAAGTTGCGCACCGTCGCCCCGCGGGCCTCCGGCTCGCGCTCCAGCTGCACCACCCGGTGGCCCCGGCGGACCGCCTCGACGGCGTGTGCGGTGCCGAGGATGCCGCCACCGATCACCGTCACCCGCATGGCGCCGACGCTGCCTCCTTCGGCCGACGGGGACTGGGACGGCGGATGTGCTCCGCCGGAACAGAATGTGAACAATTGGTATAGACCAATTGCGTATACCATTGCGGCGTGGGCGAACTCAGCGAGGTACGCGCGATCCTGGAGTCGCTGCGCGGGGTGTGGGACGAAGAGGCCGTCGACGAACTCGACCATGCACTGCAGTCGGCACGCCAGGCCGTGCACGACGGGGCCGACGACGAACTGGTGCTCGCGGCGGCGCTGCACGACATCGGGCACAGCCCGATGTTCGGCGATGTCGCACCCCAACACCACGACCGGCTGGCCCAGCAGTGGCTGACCCCCCGGTTCGGTGAACGGGTCGGCTGGCTGGCCGGCGCCCACGTCGCCGCCAAGCGGTATCTGGTGGCCGCCGACCCGTCCTACGCGGCGACGCTGTCCGACGTGTCGGTCGACTCGCTGCACTACCAGGGCGGCGCCGGGGTCGACGCGGCCTACACGGATCACCCGTGGTGGCCCGACGCGGTGCGGCTGCGCCGGTACGACGACGCCGCGAAGGTCCCGCGCGGCGCGGCTGTGTCGATCGGCGACGTGCTCGCGGTCGCGGGACGGGTTTCGGCGCGACGGCGCAGGTAATACTGGGCGGATGCGCAAGCCGTCCGCCGAGTCCGTCGTGCACTTCCACCCGGATCTGCGCAAGGCGGCCAGGTACGTCCCGAAGCAGATCGTCACGCCGGTGACCCTGCCTCTGCTCCGTGCCGTCACCCGTATGCAGCCCAAGCGCACCCCGAAGGGCGTCGAGGAGTTGACCCTGCACTCCGGTATCCGGCTGCGGCTCTACCGGCCGGCCGGCGTCGCCGGTACCACGCCGGCACTGCTGTGGATGCACGGCGGCGGCTACGTCCTGGGCACCCCCGCCCAGGACGACGACCTGTGCAGGCGCTACGCCGCCGAACTCGGCATCACCGTCGCGTCGGTGGACTACCGGCTCGCGCCCGAGCACCCGTACCCGGCCGCGCTCGACGACTGCTACGCGGCGCTGCAGTGGCTGGCCGGACTGCCCGCCGTCGACCGTGACAGGGTGGCGATCGCCGGCGGCAGCGCCGGCGGCGGGCTGGCCGCGACGCTGGCACTGCTGGCCCGCGACCGCGGGGAGATCCCGCTGGTGGCGCAACTGCTCGTCTACCCGATGGTCGACGACCGCACCGTCGAGCGCGACGACCTCGACAACCCCGGACACCGGCTCTGGAACCAGTGGAGCAACCGGTTCGGCTGGGACGCCTATCTCGCCGACGCCGACCGCGACGTCGCGGTGCCCGCGCGCCGCGACGACCTCGAGGGCCTGCCGCCGGCCTGGCTGGGGGTCGGGACGCTGGACCTCTTCCACGACGAGGGCCTCGCCTACGCCGAACGACTCCGCGCCGCCGGAGTGCCGTGCGACGTCGAGGTGGTCGAGGGGGCGTTTCACGGGTTCGACGCCATCGTTCCGAAAGCCGATGTCTCCGTTGAGTTCTTCGAGAGCCAGTGCGAAGCGTTGCGGAAGGCGTTCGACTCCGCCGGCTGAGCCACGCGGCGGCATCCGCGCCGGCTTTGACGGGCCTGTGGTGTGCCCTTAGCGTGACCGGATGCACGGCGACGGGATCATCACCGACGACATCGATGTCGCGCGGCAGGCGGTCCCGCACTTCGCGCTCGCACCGGACTCGGCGCTGCGACTGCTCAACCTGTCCGAGAACGCCACTTACCTGGTCGACGACGCGGGCACCGGCGTCACCTCGGTGCTCCGGGTGCACCGCCGCAACTACCACCGGCCGCACGAGATCGAATCCGAGCTGGACTGGCTCGACGCGCTGCACAGCGACACCGCTGGGGTCGCGGTGCCCACGGTGCTGCCCGCCCGTGACGGGCGCCGGATGGTCACGGTCGACGTCGACGGAACACCGCGGCACGTCGTGCACTTCGCGCTCGTCCCCGGCACGGAACCGGACGAGGCCACCGTCACCGCGGACGACTTCCGCACGCTGGGCCGCATCACTGCGGCGCTGCACGACCATTCCCGGTCGTGGCGGCGGCCTGCGGGTTTCGGCCGCTTCACCTGGGACTGGGAGAGTTCGCTCGGCGCCGGCGCCCGCTGGGGCCACTGGCAGCAGGCCGCCGGTGTCGGGCCTGCCGAGCGCACGCTGCTCGACCGTGCGCAGGAGGTCCTGCACCACCGGCTCACCGAATACGGCTGCGGGCCGGACAGGTTCGGCCTGATCCACGCCGACCTGCGGCTGGCGAACCTCATCGTCGACGGGCCCGACACCACTGTCATCGACTTCGACGACTGCGGATTCAGCTGGTACTTCTACGACTTCGGCGCGGCGGTGTCGTTCATCGAGGACGATCCGGCGCTGCCCCGGTGGCAGGACGCCTGGGTCGCCGGGTACCGGAGCCGCCGACCGATGACGGCGGCCGACGAGGAGATGCTGCCGTCGTTCGTCATGCTGCGGCGCCTGAAGCTGCTGGCCTGGATGAGCACCCACACCCACTCCAAGGAGTCGCGCGCCAAGGCCGTCACGTACGCGCGCGGCAGCTGCGTTCTTGCAGAACGCTATCTGGCGTCGAACGGTCTGCGGCTGAGCTGACGCGGGTAGACCACGTCGCCGCCGACGATCGTCGCGGCGACCAGGTCGGCGTCCAGCGCATCGAGCACCTCGGTCGGTGATGCGGCGAGCACGCAGAGATCGCCGGGCTGCCCCGGAGCCACCCGGCGCGGCCGGGACGGCTCCTCCGCCGCGCCGAAGAACAAGTTCAACGCCGTTGCGGCGCTGACTCGTTCGTCCGGACCGAGGACGTCGCCCGCCGGCGTCTCGCGGCGCACCGCCGCCCGCATGGCCGCCCACGGGTCACCGCAGCCGAACGGCGAGTCGGTCGACAGCGCCACCTTGACCCGCGACTCCAGCAGCGAACGCAGCCGCCACAGCTGCGGGAGTTCGTCGGCCGGGACGTCGAGGAGGTACTGGTCGCCCCGTTCGGCGACGAAGTTCGGTTGGGTGACGACGGTCAGGCCGAGTTCGGCGAGGTCGGTCAGGCAGTCGTCGGGCACCACGGCCGCGTGCTCGATGCGGTCGCCCGCACGCGTTCCGGCGGCGCGCAATGCCGCTATGGTCACCACGATCTGGGCGGCGGTCACGCAGTGCACCGCGACAGCGGTGTCACGAAGGTGGCGGCCGGCGATCCAGCGGGTCAGTTCGTCGAGGTCGAGGCCGTCGTCGTGCAGGATGCGCTTGCCCGGTGCCAGCACGTGCACCCTGACGGCCAGATCCCCGCGGCGGTGCGCATCGCGCAGGCCGGCGATGTCGGCCTCCGTGAGATCCGGTGTGGCGTCGGTGATCCCGGTGACACCCCAGGACGTCAGCCGGCGCGACACGTCGGCGAGCTCGGTGTCGCGGCGCTCCGGCGCCCAGCTCGGGTCGGCGCTGCGCAGCACGCCGTCGGGATGATCGGCCATGCCGACGCGTCGCAGGGCTGCGGTGTTCAGCGTCCACACCACCCCGCTGCGGTGCTGCACCCGCACCGGCGCCGGCGGGGACACCGCGTCCAGCGCATCACGGTCGAGCGGGCCCGCGACGGCCTCGTGGTAGCCGACCGCACGGATCCAGCCGTCGGCATCGGTCTCGGCGCCGGCCAGCGCATGGGCGAGCCCGTCGCGGCCGCGCACATCGGCCGGGCCGACCCGCAGGGAATGCGCCGCCGCCGCAGTCGAATGCAGGTGCACGTGGTGGTCGTGCAGGCCCGGGATCACCGTGCCGCCCGCGGCGTCGAGCACCGTCTCGCCCGGTCGCGCCGTGAGCCCTTGGGCCACCTCGAGGATCTGCTCACCGACCCGGATGTCGGCGGGCGTGCCGTCGAGCAGTAAGGCCCGGGTGATCAGCACGGCGCCGGTCGCCTTTGCGCAGCCATCGCGGCGACGGTCGCGTTGTCGGCGCCCAGCGCGGCGGCCC
>NZ_JAUMSQ010000156.1:0-17290 GCF_030519285.1 Mycolicibacterium arseniciresistens | reverse complement strand
GGCCAGCGGCACCGGCCTGCGCGCGCACTGCTGGCCGACGGCGACCGCCGCGGCCGCCGCGACGATGAGCAACGCCACCCACACCGGTCCGAGCGGCGGCGTCGGCACCGCGGCGAGCACGGGGAGCGCGGGCACGTCACCGCCGAGCACCGTGAACGAACTGAAGGTCGCCAGCCCGATGTGGGCGCTGGACCCGACGGCCACCGCCGATGCGCCGACGAAGACGTTCGGTGCGTAGAGCACCGACAGCACTGTGAGGCTGAACTGGCCGAACGCCGAGTCGGTGATGGCGTACAGGTCGTGCATCGTCGCCCAGTGCACCACCAGGGATCCGGCGGTCACCACACCCGACAGGCCGACCAGCGTCAGCACCCCGGCTGTCGCGGCGCGGAACGCGTCGGGCAGCCAGTTCGGCAGCGGCGAGCCGTGCACCGTGCGGCGACCCACCTGCGACGCCACCCCGAGCGCCGCACCGATCGCATGCACCGCCAGCACCGCGCCGAACGCCGGCAGCGCGTGCGGGGTCTGCAGGTCGGTGAGCACCGAGGAGGCGTCGTGCACGACGGCCAGGGCGATCGCGGCGATCAGCAGCGGCCCACCCAGCGCCGAGGCGACGACCCACCGGATGACGAACCAGGACGCGCGCTGCGTCATCGCGGCGGCGGTGGTGCGCATCGCGCCGTAGGTCATCAGCAGCACCGGCAGCAGCGGCATCACACCCAGTTCGCTGCCGCCGATCGACACCGGGACGCCGTGCACCGCCAGCCACATGCTGGCGATGGCGCCGAACGTGCCGGTCATGTCGCTGTTGGCGATGACCAGCTGGATCAGCGTCACCGCCGCGATGACGACGAGCGCCACCACCGACGGCCCGAACGCGACCCGAAGCAGGTCCCGCGCCTGGCGGGTCGCGACTGGCCGGTTGTCCACTAGCGGGGCAGCTCCTCGCGCAGGCTGACGTGCGCGTACTTCACGCACGCGCGGCTCAGCTTACGACGGCGCGGGGCCGGACTGCTGCGATGACGGCGATTGCTGCTGACCCGGATTCTGCGAGGTCGGCTGCTGCGGCTGGCCGTAGGTCGGGAAGCCGGTGGGCGGGGTCGGCGGGCCGCTCTGCGAACCGCCCTGGGGGCCGCCGGCCTGGAAGCCGCCGGTGGTGGGCTGACCGGGGTAGCCACCGCCGTACTGCGTGGGGTACCCGCCCGGTCGCTGCTGCGGCAGCTGCTGCTGACCGGGGTGCTGCTGGGGGCCGCCGTAGTAGCCGCCCGGCGCGCCGTACTGGCCGAACTGCTGCTGCTGGTCGTACTTCGGCTTCGGCGCAGGCGGGGCGACGATGCCCGAGTCGAACAGCAGTGCGGCGACCGCGGCGCCGGTCTGCAGCAGCGCAAAGATCAGGATCAGCCACAACGCCCAGCCGTAGTCCACGTTGTCCGGCTTCTGGAACATGTTGGTGAGGATCAGCAGGAACCCGAGCACCGAGACGACCGCGACCAGGGCGGTGTAGTTGCGCTGCTTGGGCAGCGTGGCGACGGCGGCGAAGAGTCCGGCCAGCAGCAGCGCTGCCACCGCCAGCGTCATGCCCTCGGTGGTGCCGGACTCCCCGCCGATGCCGGGGATGTTCTCGTACTCGGTGGGCACGTTGGCCTCGAAGACGGGCGCGAACGCATTGAGCAGGAAGCTCAGCAGTCCGAGCACCGCCGCGGCGAGCAGCAGGTAGGACGGCAGCTTGTTCGGCCCTGCCGCGGTGTCACCTGCGGCGTCGGGCACCTTGCCGAACTGCTGCGTCGGCGCGCTGAACTGGGTGGTCGGCTGCTGGGACGGCGGGTATCCGGGGCTACCGGGTGGGTACGACATGGCCTCTCCTGTGCTGGTCGGGCGTCGGGAAGATGTGCACGACGGAGACGCGGTGGTCTCCGGCCGGCACGGACAACCGTGAGCGATTCGTTCCCCACGCTAGCGCACCGACCTGCGAGTGCGGCCAACGACGGGTGGGAAGCCGCGGCCGGTGTGCGCTCAGGCCGACACCAGCACCGGCGCGTCCGCCGAATCCCTTTCGCTGTCCTCGATTTCCCGGACCAGCGGCAGCACCCGGGCGCCGAAGTACTCGATCTCCTCCTGGAAGTGCAGGAACCCGCCGAGGATCAAGTCCACCCCGCGTTTGCGGTATGCCGCAATGCGTTCCGCGATCTGCTCGGGCGTGCCGATCAGCCCGGTGCGGAAACCGTCGTTGTACTGGACGAGGTCCTCGAAGCTCGAGTCGGCCCACATGCCCTTCTTGTCGCCGGTCGAGTTCCCGGCCTGTTGCACGGCGCCGCGGAAGCCCTCGACCGCGGGGCGGTTGGCCTTGTCGACGATCTCTCTCAGGACTTCCCTCGCCTCTTTTTCCGAGTCCCTGGCGATGATGAAGCCGTTCAGCCCGAAGCGCACCTCGCGGTTCGCCTCACGGGCGTGGCCGCGCACCTCGACGAGCTGCTCGGTGACGCCGTCGAAGTCCTTGCCGTTGGAGAAGTACCAGTCCGAGTAGCGGCCGCCGTTGCGGCGGGCGGCCGTGGAGTTGCCGCCCTGGAAGATCTCCGGATTGGGCCGCTCGGCGGTGTTGACCGGTTTCGGCTTCAGCGTGAAGTCGTGGATCCGGTAGAAGTCGCCGCGGAAGTCCACGTCGTCCTCGGTCCAGATCTTGCGCAGGACCTGCAGGAACTCCGCGCTGCGCCGATAGCGCTCGTCGTGTTCGAGCCACGGTTCGCCGAGGTGGGTGAACTCGTCCTTGAACCAGCCCGACACCACGTTGACCGCGAACCGGCCGTTGCTCAGGTGGTCGGCGGTGGCGCCGAGTTTGGCGAGCACCGCGGGCTGCCACAGCCCCGGGTGCACGGCGGCGATCACCTTCAGCCGCTCGGTGGCCAGCAGCAGCGCGAGGCTGAAGCTGGTGGACTCGTGCTGGTACTCGGCGCCGTAGCTGGCCTCGTAGCGGACCTGGCTCAGCGCGTACTCGAAGCCGTTGTTCTCCGCGGTCTGCGCGAGCTTCTTGTTGTACTCGTAGTTCCAGTCGGTGCGCTGCTCGATGGTGCTCGTCACCAGGCCGCCGCTGACGTTGGGCACCCAGTAGGCGAACTTGACGTGGTCGGCGATCCGTTCGGTCGTCATGGTCAGCCATCCCAGCAGCGGGAGCGACGGCCGTCGCGGGTATCGCTCTGGCTGAACTTATGTGGCCGGCCTCGTGTGCTCGACGATCGGCGTCGCGGCGATCCCGTTGAAGCGTGACGCGGTCACCGCGGTGTAGGCGCCCATCATCGGGCTGACCAGGATGTCGCCGACCTCCAGCGGCGGCATCGGGTAGTCGCGGGCGACGACGTCGACGCTGTCGCAGGTGGGGCCTGCCAGCGTGACGACGTCGTCGGCCGCGACGCCCTCGAGTTCGCTCAGCGCCAGGATCGGCGGGTGGACGTCCTCGGTCATCACGTTGGAGTAGCTGCCGTAGACGCCGTCGTCGAGGTAGTGCCACTGCCGGCCGCCGCGTTCGGCGCTGCCGACGACGCTGGTGAGCAGGGTCATCGAGTCGGCGGCGAGGAAGCGGCCCGGCTCGGCCAGCAGGGTGAACTCGCCGCGGCGGGCGCCGAGGACCTCGTCGACGATCTCGGCGACGGCGGCCAGGGCGGGCATCGGCTCGCGGTAGCTGACTGGGAATCCGCCGCCGATGTCGATCACCCGGGTGGGGACGGCCAGCGTGTCGGCGATGTGGCCGACGAGGTCGAGGGTGCCGCGCAGCGCGGTGCGGTACGGCTCGGCCGTCGACCCCTGGCTGCCGACGTGGAAGCTGAATCCGGCGAACTGCACGCCCGCCGCGAGGACGTGCTTGACCAGCAGTTCGGCCTCATCGGGTTCGACGCCGAACTTCGTCGACAGGTCGGACTTGGCCGACGGGTTGCGGAACGCCAGCCGCACCAGCACCTCGATGTCGTCCGGGCGGCCGGTGAACTTCTGCGCCTCGACGGGGTTATCGACCACGAAGGTGCGGACTCCGGCGGCGTAGGCGTGGTCGATGTCGGCCGGCTTCTTGACCGGGTGGGTGTGGATGCAGCGTGCCGCCCGCCGGTCACCGAGCAGGTCGAGCGACCGCAGCAGGTCGATCTCGCCGGTGGTGGCGACGTCGAAACCACCGCCACAGGCGGCGACGGCGGCCAGCACTGACGGGTGCGGCGCGGCCTTGACGGCGTAGTGCAGGCCGAAGCCGGGCAGGTGGGCCGCGAGTTCGCGGTAGCGGGCGGTGACGCGGTCGGCGTCGAGCAGCAGAAGCGGTGTGCCGTGTCGCGCGGCCAGCTCCCGGTAGCGGGCCGCCCCGGTTCCGGAGCTACCGCGTAGCTCGTCACGCAGGAATGCTCGACGTGACCGGACCGTCGCATCCATCTGTTACCTCCCCTGTGCTGGGCCGGCGGACCAGCATTGTGCTGAACCGCTCGTAGCTGAAGATCGCGAAGACGTAGAAGGCGAGGTCGGCGGCGAGGCTGCCGAGGACCCAGCCCAGCGCGGTACTGCCGACGAGGAACGGGCCGGCGAACAGCGCGGCAGGCCGGATGACGATGCTGTCGATCGCCTCGGCGGGCCCGAACTCCACGGCGATGCTGCGGACGGCGAGTCCGTTGGCGAGGAGCATCCGCAGCACGGTGTTGCGGCCCGCGAGCGATCGGTAGGCCCAGCGCACGCCGTTGACGTAGGCGGTGGCGTAGTAGCCGGCCGACGAGCCGATGGTGCCTGCCACGACCGCGGCGGCGTAGGAGCCGGTGAGCTGGTAGGTCGCCAACGCGCTGCCGACCTCGGCCGTCCATCCCGCGAGTTCGTTCGGCAGGTAACGCCGAACCCATTCCATGACCTTGCCGCGGGCTCGGCGCCGAATCCCCATGGCGGAGACGTTCGTCGGCCCCGCGGCCGGCGTCATGCGTAGTGCACTACGCCTCTGCGCTGGCGACGGCCTTGCCCTCAGGACTAGAACACGTTCTAATTCACGGCATGGACTACGGGCTCGTTCTCTTCACCAGTGACCGGGGCATCGCGCCCGCGGCGGCCGCCAAGCTCGCCGACGACCACGGTTTCCGCACGTTCTACGTGCCCGAGCACACGCACATCCCGATCAAGCGGGAGGCCGCACACCCGACGACGGGCGACGAGTCGCTGCCCGACGACCGCTACATGCGGACGCTCGACCCGTGGGTGTCGCTGGGCACGGCGTGCGCGGTGACGTCGCGGGTGCGGTTGTCGACGGCGGTGGCGCTGCCGGTGGAGCACGACCCGATCACCCTCGCCAAGTCGATCGCGACGCTCGATCACCTGTCCGGCGGGCGGGTCTCGCTCGGCGTCGGATTCGGCTGGAACACCGACGAACTCGCCGACCACAACGTTCCGCCCGGCCGCCGGCGCACGATGCTGCGTGAGTATCTCGAGGCGATGCGGGCGCTGTGGACCGAGGAGGAAGCCTCCTACGACGGCGAATTCGTCAAGTTCGGGCCGTCGTGGGCATGGCCGAAGCCGGTGCAGTCGCACATCCCGATCCTGGTGGGCGCCGCAGGCACCGAGAAGAACTTCAAGTGGATCGCCCGCAGCGCCGACGGCTGGATCACCACGCCGCGCGACTTCGACATCGACGAGCCGGTGAAGCTGCTGCAGGACACCTGGGCGGCGGCGGGTCGCGACGGCGCGCCGCAGATCGTCGCGCTGGACTTCAAACCGGACCCCGACAAGCTGGCGCACTGGCGCGAGATCGGCGTCACCGAGGTGCTGTTCGGGCTGCCGGACAAGTCCGACGCCGAGGTCGCGGGATACGTCGAGCGGCTGGCCGGGAAGCTCGCGGCGCTGGTGTAGCTCGAACGTGAGCTTGTGCGCGAAGATTGCCTCGAATCTCGCGCACAAGCTCACGTTCGAGCGACGGGCGCCTAGGCCAGAGTCGCGACGTTCGTCGTGCCGTCGTTCGTCACCGCGATCGCCGCCCCCAGCGGGTCGCCTTCGGTCATCAGTGCCACCAGGTCCGCGTCGGTGGTGAGCGCCATGAACCGGCTGCCGTCGGCGTCGAGCCTGCCGATGATGACGCCCGTGGTGTCCGGCCAGTCGTAGCGCACCGAGTAGGTCTCGATGGTCCCGCGGCCGTCGGCGTTGCGGGTGACCGCCACCTTCGGCAGCGCGGCGATGTCGGCCTGCAATTCCCTGCTTCGATCCGGCGCCCAGTCGGCGGGCTCGGTGGAGTACACACCGACCGAGTACTTGCTCATCACACCGCCGTTCGCCCCGACCAGTCCGAAACTGCCCGGCTTGTCCCGCATCTCGGCGACGGTCTCGGCGATGCCGTGCAGCGAGTAGCTGTTGCCGGGCCCGCCGAAGTAGGGCAGCCCACCGGTGAGCGTCAATCCACGTGGATCGTCCGGCGCGAGTCCGAACGCGTCACAGACGGCGAATACCGGGAACGGGAAGCAGCTGTAGAGGTCGAACGTCGCCACGTCGTCGATGCCGATGCCTGCAACCCGGAGTGCTTCCGCGACAGCCTGTTCCGCGGAGACGCTCACGCTGACGTCGGGGCGGTCCAGTAGGTCCTGCTCGGTCTGGTCGGCGTGCCCACGCAGGTACACCCACTTCTCCTGCGGCACTCCGAGCCGGCGTGCCGCGGCCACCGACATCACCAGCGCCGCCGCCCCCTGGTTCACGGTGTCGCGAGCGACCAGCAGCCGGGGATACGGGTCGCAGATCATCCGGTTCTCGTCGGTGACGGTGACGATCTCGTCGACCGACCGTTCCACCGGGGACGATGAGAACGGGTTCTTGGCAGCGACTTTCGAGAACGGCGAGAACAATTCGGCCATCTCGCGGCGATAGTCGGCGACACCCAGTCCCAGCCGGGCGCGACGCGCGTTGTCGAGCAGCCCGTACTGCACGGGCGCGCCCGTCAGTCCGTGCCCCGCGGTGTATTCGCTCATGTACTGCTCGAAGCCGTAGCCACGGTCTTCGAGTTGTCCGCCGACGTGTTCGGTGAAGTCCGGCTTGTCGTCTCGGCTCCCGTAGTACTTCGCCGTCGACCCAGGCTCGGAGCCGACGATCAACGCCACCTCGATGTCGCCCGCGGCGATCGCCCCGGCGAACTCCGTCATCACCTTCTGCGGCCCGTTGCCGCCGATGGGCTCGAGCACCGCACGCACGGGGTCGGCGCCGATGCGTTGGGCGACCGAGCGCAGATAGTTGTCCGAGGCGCCCAGCGGCGGGTCGGCGAACGGCGTGCAGATCTCGAACTGGCGCAGCCCGACGAACACCTCGATGGCCTCGGCCACGTCATCGGCCGAGGCGCCGGTGTCGTCCAGCGCCGCCCGCACCGCGGCGGTGGCGAGGTCGACGGCCGACAGTCCGCGGTAGTCCGGGTCGTCGATCCGTTCGGTGAACTGGCCGACGCCGACGATGACGGGCGTGCGGGGATCAACCGGCATCACGGACCTCCTGAGAAGTGTTACTTCGTCAGGCTAACCGAAAACTGGAACGTGTTCCAATCCGCCGCCTGCCGAACGCGAGACTGCGGCCAGATCGCGAAACCCGGAGGATTCGCGATCTGACCGCAGTCTCGGCGTGCTGTCTAGAGGCTTTCGAGCAGCTCGCGAGCCAGCGTGGCCGTCTCCGACGGCGTCTTGCCGACCTTCACGCCCGCGGCCTCCAGCGCCTCCTGCTTGGCGGCGGCGGTGCCCGACGAGCCCGACACGATGGCGCCGGCGTGGCCCATGGTCTTGCCCTCCGGCGCGGTGAAACCCGCGACGTAACCGACGACCGGCTTCGAGACGTTTTCCTTGATGTAGTCGGCGGCCCGCTCCTCGGCGTCGCCGCCGATCTCGCCGATCATCACGATGACCTTCGTCTCGGGGTCCTTCTCGAACGCCTCGATGGCGTCGATGTGGGTGGTGCCGATGACGGGGTCGCCGCCGATGCCGATCGCGGTCGAGAAGCCGAGATCGCGCAGCTCGTACATCATCTGGTAGGTCAGCGTGCCGGACTTCGACACCAGGCCGATCGGGCCCTTGCCGGTGATGTTGTTCGGCGTGATGCCGACCAGCGACTCGCCGGGGGTGATGATGCCGGGGCAGTTCGGCCCGATGATGCGGGTCTTCTCGCCCTTCTCGACGTTATAGGCCCACGCATAGGCGCTGTCCTGCACCGGGATCCCCTCGGTGATCACGACGAGCAGCGGGATCTCGGCGTCGATGGCCTCGATGATCGCGTCCTTGGAGAACTTCGGCGGCACGAATGCGATCGACACGTCGGCGCCGGTCTCCTTCATCGCCTCGGCGACGCTGCCGAACACCGGGATGTTGACGTCGTTGCCGTCCTTGTCCTTGTGCGACACCTCGGTGCCGGCCTTGCGGGCGTTCACGCCGCCCACGATCTGCGTGCCGGCCTTGAGCATGAGCGCGGTGTGCTTGGTTCCTTCACCGCCGGTGATGCCCTGGACGATGACCTTGCTGTCCTTGTTCAGGAAGATAGACATCTGTTGACTTCCCCTTACTTGTTCGCCAGCTCGGCGGCCTTGTCGGCGCCCGCGTCCATGGTGTCGGCCTGGATCACCAGCGGGTGATCCGCCTCGGCCAGGATGCGCCGGCCCTCTTCGACGTTGTTGCCGTCCAGCCGGACGACCAGCGGCTTGTTGGCCTCGTCGCCGAGGATCTTCAGCGCGTTGACGATTCCGTTGGCCACCGCGTCACAGGCGGTGATGCCGCCGAACACGTTGACGAAGACGCTCTTGACCTGGCTGTCGTTCAGGATGACGTCGAGGCCGTTGGCCATCACCTCGGCCGAGGCGCCGCCGCCGATGTCCAGGAAGTTGGCGGGCTTAACGCCGCCGTGCTTCTCACCGGCGTACGCGACGACGTCCAGCGTGGACATCACCAGGCCCGCGCCGTTGCCGATGATGCCGACCGCACCGTCGAGCTTGACGTAGTTGAGGTCGTTCTCCTTGGCCTTGAGCTCGAGGGGATCGGTGGCGTCCTTGTCCTCGAACTCCGCGTGGCCCTCCTGCCGGAAGTCGGCGTTGGCGTCGAGGGTGACCTTGCCGTCGAGGGCCAGGATCTGGCCGTCGGGCGTGCGCACCAACGGGTTCACCTCGACCAGGGTGGCGTCCTCCTTGACGAACACCTCCCACAGCTTGGCGATGGTCACCGCGGCGGCGTCGAGCACCTCGGCGGGCAGGTGGCCCTGCTCGGCGATCGAGCGGGCGAAGGCCTCGTCGACACCCTTGGTCGCGTCGACGGGGACGCGAGCCAGCCGGTCGGGCTTGGTGGCGGCGACCTCTTCGATCTCCATGCCACCCTCGACCGAGCACATCGCCAGGTAAGTGCGGTTGGAGCGGTCGAGCAGGAACGAGATGTAGTACTCCTCGGCGATGTCGCTGGCCTCGGCGACGAGCAGCTTCTTCACCACGTGGCCCTTGATGTCCAGGCCCAGGATGTTCTGCGCGTGGGAGAAGGCCTCGTCGGCGGTGGCGGCGTACTTCACGCCGCCGGCCTTGCCGCGGCCGCCGACCTTGACCTGTGCCTTGACCATGACGGGCTTGCCGATTTCCTCGGCGATGGTCTTGGCGTCCTCGGCGGTATCCGTCACCCGTCCGGGCGTGGTGGGCACGTTGTGCTTGGCGAATAGCTCTTTCGCCTGGTATTCGAAGAGATCCATGGGCTCACTGTCTGTCTTGGGTTGACGTCGAGGGTTGCGCCTGACCGGCTCGGGGGAACCTTATCGACACCGCAGTGACGCGTCGGCACCGCCTACCTCTCTTGTGGCAGATCCCACCGGCGGCCGTCAGTGATACAGGTCACAAAACCTGCCGGAATAGTCCCACAGGTTGCCACCAACATTGGATTTTGGTTAACGTGCCTCTGGTCTTCGATAACGTTCAGGTCACGGATAGAAGGACTATTCAGGTTGGCGCAGCATCGTTCGTCCCCCACTCCGCAAGGAGCCTCGACGAACGCTCGGCAATGGCGGACCAATCCGTGCTTCGAGCACGAGACCGAGATCACCGACATCATCCCGTTCAACGAGTTCGGCGGTCTCGGCGACTTGGAGTTCCGCGACCACACCGCGTTCGACCGGGAATCGCGGGTCATTCACGCTCCTGAGCTCGACGATCTGCACGACTGCAACGAGACGCCACTGCGGCTGGCGGTTCCGTCCGAGTTCCGCGCCGACTCGCGTACCGATTCCCGCACCACCCACTCGCGGCGCGCCCGGCAGTCCACCCACGCCTACCGCGACAGTCACACCGACGTCAGCGACGGATCGGCCGCCACCGACATCATCGACATGGCCGGCAGGCGCGGCCTTCACCGCAAGGAATCCGTAGGCGCCGTCAAGAGCCGGCTGATGATCGCCGCCATGGCCGCAGGCGCGACCGCCGCGGGCGCCTACTCGCTGAGCAACGCCACCGAGCCGGTTCCCGGCGACACCGTGCTGGCCGCCGGCGAGACGGCCATCAACGGCGCCTCGGTCACCGGTTCGGTCGACGGCATGCAGATCGTCACCGTCGCCTCGAACTCCGAGGGTTCGGTCCACGCCGAGGAGATCACCAAGGCCGCCGCCTTCGCCCAGGAACGCGCCGAGCGGGAGGCGCGCCAGATGCGCCCGCTGTTCGTGATGCCCACCCGAGGCGTGTGGACGTCGAGCTTCGGCCTCCGGTGGGGCGTGCTGCACGGCGGTGTCGACATCGCGGGGCCGATCGGCACCCCGATCCTGGCCGCCTCCGACGGCGTCGTGGTCGACGTCGGCCCGACCGCCGGATACGGCGCCTGGGTGAAGCTGCGCCACTCGGACGGCACCGTCACCCTCTACGGCCACATCAACACCTGGGACGTCTCGATGGGCGAGCGGGTGATGGCAGGCGACCAGATTGCCACCATGGGCAACCGCGGCAACTCGACCGGTCCGCACCTGCACTTCGAGGTGCTGCAGAACGGCTCCAACCGCGTCGACCCGGTCGGCTGGCTGGCCAGGGGCGGCGTCAGCGCCGGCAGCTATGTTGGCTGAGTGAGCGACGGAGTCTTCCCGAGCGGCCCTTCCTCAGACCAGACGCGCATCATCCGGCGTCAGCCCGACAGCGCGACCCCGTCGACACCCGTTCCCGTTCAGGACGAGTCGCAGACCGGCATCATCCGCCGCCACCCCACCGGCGAACTGCCCGCGATGCCCGAAGGCGAACTACAGACCAGTTACATCGAACCGGCATCGCTGCAGGCGACCGGTTACATCCCGCGTCCCAGGCCGACGGCCATCCCGAAGCAGGGGGGCGACGCCGACCCACGAACCGCCGTGGCCGCCGCGGTGGTCAGCATCGTCAGCGGCTGGGCCACCGCCGTCATCGCGACCGATCTGATCACAGGGTGGTGGCGCACCGACCGGCTCTTCTGCGTGGCCGTCGGGTTCCTCTCCGCGATCACCGCCGCGGCGATCATCGGCGGGCTCGTTCAGCTGCTGCTGCGCCGCCGGATGGGGCGGCTGCTGATCGTGGTCGGCTCGGTGATCAGCCTGCTCATCTTCGCCAGCCTGTTCGTCGCGGGTGCGAAGCTGCCGCCCGCCGTCTACGCCATCCCAGTGCTGCCGCTGGCCGGCATCGCGCTGACGATGCTGCCGTCGACGGCCAGGTGGAGCCGGTCCTCTCCTGCCGGTGACTCTGCGCCCACGGCGTAGAAGTGCGAGAGGCACGCGCCGTGCACGCGGAGTCGACGGCGAGGGCGGCGGTAGTCGCGACCGCGGCGACGATCTCGGGCGTGCTTGCCGCCGCACTCGGCGTCGCCGCCACGCTGCGCGCCCTGTTGATCTTTCAGATGTCCGAGGCTGCCGACGCGAGCACCCTGCAGCGGGCGTACGCGTTCGTCAGTTCAGGAGTGCCGGCGGGAGTGACGGCCACCTTGTTCGCAGGCGCGGTGCTGTTGCACGGGAAACAGCCCGCCGGACGGCTGCTGCTGGTCGCCGGTGGGACCGTGGTGCTCCTGGTCACCGCCGCCGATCTGTTGATGTGGTTCGGATTCGACCACGCCGCATGGTCGAACGACCTGGTTATCGGCAATCCCCGGTGGAGCTGGACGGCGATCGCGATCATGACGATCGTCCTCGCATCGCTGCCCGCCACACGACGCTGGTGCAGCGGTCGGCCGCCGGTGTCCGCACGGCGTCGCGACGCGGCGGCCATCGCAGCGGCGGCTGTGTCGATGCCGATGGCGGCCTATCTCTGTTGGCTGGCCTGGCGGCAGTACGACTTCGGCTGGGTCTACGTCGAGATGGGCGAGGTGTTCGGATCGGACATCGGCTCGGTGTGGTCACGGACGATGCTGGAGACGTTCCTCGCGGCGGTGGTGACCGCCGCAGTGCTGGTCACAGGTTCGGTGGCGCTACTGTTCGGCGCAGCGATCGGCCGCTGGCTCCTGGTCGCGGCCGCCGCGATCACGCTCGGGCAGGCGGTGTACGGCTCAACCGACTTCGCCTTGCTCCTCACTGAACTCGGCGCCCCAGACCTTCTCCGCGTCTTCGCCCCGCAGACCCCCGCAGCCGTGCTGTTCACGGTGGTCGCCCCGCTCGTCATCGTGGTGCTGGCGGTGCTGCCGTCGCCGAAATCGCCGCGCTGACCGGGTGTCTGCCGTTGTTATGTTGATCCGGTGAACCCGTGGCAACACCAGCAGCCTTACGTTGCCCCGCCGGGATACCCGCCGTTCGCTCCCCCGGTTGACCCGCGGCCGAGCGGCGCGACTGCCATCACCGCAGGCATCCTCGGCTTCGTCAGCGGTGCCCTGCCGCTCATCGGGATGCTGCTGGCGGTCGCCGGCGTCGGCATCCTGACGATTCTGTTCGGGGGCTCGGAGGCCAAGGGCGAAGCGGTGGCCTTCATGAGCCTGCTGGCGCTCGGTGTGCTCGTCCCGCTGGTCGGCTCGATGGCGCTGATGATCGCGTCGGCGGTGCTGCTGATGCGGGTGGCGGCGGCGCGGTACGTGGTCGCGTCGGTGTGCGCGGCGATGGTGGCGTACCGCATCGTCGAGCTGGTGACCGGACCGGCGGCGCCGCGGATCGACACGTCCGACGCCACGTGGGCGGTGCTGCACGTCGTGACGGCCGTGCTGGCGCTGCTGCCGTCCACCGGGCGCTGGTGTGCCGCGCGCAGCCGGCGCTGACTAGAGCTTGCTCACCGGCGCGTGGTTGTGCATGAGCTTGACCCGGCCGGCGCTGCCGAAGTCGATCAGCGACATCGCCGACTCCCCGACGCCCGAGACCTCCTCGACGCGGCCCAGCCCGTACTTGTCGTGGGTGACCCGATCGCCGGGCTCCAGGACGAGCGGGGGGCGCTTGGCCGCCGACGAGCGCGCAGGCGCCGGACGCGGGGTGCCGAACCGGCCGGCACCGCTGACGGGAGCCGAGTACGACGGCGTCGGGTCGGTACGCCGCCAGTCGATGAGCTCCTGCGGGATCTCGCGCAGGAACCGCGACTCCGGGTTGAGCATCGGCTGACCCCAGGACGACCGCACCTTGGCCCGGCTGACGTACAGCCGTTGGCGTGCGCGGGTGATGCCGACGTAGGCCAGCCGCCGTTCCTCGGACAGCTCCGTCGGATCGCCGAGCGCCCGCATGTGCGGGAACATGCCGTCCTCCCAGCCGGTGACGAACACGACCGGGAACTCGAGGCCCTTCGCGGTGTGCAGCGTCATCATGGTCACCACGCCTGCGCCGTGCTCGGGCAGTTCGTCGGCGTCAGCCACCAGTGACACCCGCTCGAGGAACTTCGCGAGGACGCCGGTGTCGGGGATGTCCTCGTCGACGGGCTCGTCGTCGGCCAGCGCCTCGGCGTTCGCCAGGTCGATGCTGAATTCGTGTGCGACGCTGACGAGTTCGTTGAGGTTGTCGAGGCGGGCGAGGTCCTGCGGATCGCTGGACGCCTCCAGTTCGGCACGGTAGCCGGTGCGGTCGAGCACCGCTTCGACCACATCGCCGAGCTCGTCGTCGAGGCGTCCGCGCAGTTCGTCGAGCATCGTGACGAAGCCGGAGATGCACTTCTCCGCCCTGGTGTTGAGCATCGGCACCCGGCCCTCCGCGGCGGCCTGCAGGGCGTCGTTGAAGCTCGAGCCGGTGTTCTCGGCGTAGACGGCGACGCACGCCTCGGCCCGGTCGCCGATGCCCCGGCGCGGGGTGTTCAGGATGCGCCGCATGCTCACCGAGTCCCCGGGATTGTCGAGCACCCGCAGGTAGGCGACGATGTCGCGGATCTCCCTGCGCTCGTAGAACCGGACGCCGCCGACCACCTTGTAGGGGATGCCGGCGCGGATGAACACCTCTTCGAGCGCACGTGAGGAGTTGTTGGTGCGGTAGAACACCGCGACGTCGTTGTAGGTGATGTTGCAGCGGTCGGCAAGCGCGTCGATCTCCTGCGCGACGAAGCGGGCCTCGTCGTGCTCGTTGTCGGCGACGTAGCCGACGATCAGTTCGCCGGCGCCTTCGTCGGTCCAGAGCCGCTTCTCCCGACGGCCCGTGTTCCGGGCGATGACGGAGTTCGCGGCGTTGAGGATGTTCTGCGTCGAGCGGTAATTCTGTTCCAGCAGAATGGTCGTCGCGTTCGGGTAGTCGCGCTCGAAGTCCTCGATGTTGCGGATGGTGGCGCCGCGGAAGGCGTAGATCGACTGGTCGGCGTCGCCCACCACGCACAGCTCGGCCGGCGGCACGCCTGTGGTGTCGTCGTCCGGGCCGGCCCGGCCCACCAGCTCGCGCACCAGGACGTACTGGGCGTGGTTGGTGTCCTGGTACTCGTCGACGAGGATGTGCCGGAACCGTCGCCGGTAGTACTGGGCGATCTGCGGGAAGCGTTGCAGCACAGCGACCGTCTCGCCGATCAGGTCGTCGAAGTCCAGGGCGTTGGCGCCGCGCAGCCGGCGCTGGTACTCGGCGTAGACCTCGGAGATGATGCGCGGCAGGTCCTCGTCGGCGTTGGAGGCGTCGTAGGCCGCCTGCTCCGGGTCGATGAGCTCGTTCTTCAGGTTGGAGATGCCGTTGGCCAGCAACCGCGGCGAATACCGCTTGGTGTCCAGCCCCATGTCCTTGCCGATCATCAGCAGCAGCCGCCGCGAGTCGTCGGAGTCGTAGATCGAGAAGTTGGAGTTCAGCCCGGGCAGCAGCGACGCCTGGTTGCGCAGGATCCGCACGCAGGTGGAGTGGAACGTCGACACCCACATCGCGCGGGCCCGCGGGCCCACCAGCCCGACCACGCGTTCGCGCATCTCGGCGGCGGCCTTGTTGGTGAACGTGATCGCCAGCACCTGACCCACACCGACCTCGCGGGCGGCCAGCAGATAGGCGATCCGGCGGGTGAGCACCGCCGTCTTCCCCGACCCGGCGCCGGCGACGATCAGCAGCGGCGAACCCTCGTGCAGCACCGCCTGGCGCTGCTGCGGATTGAGCCCGTCGAGCAACTGGTCGGTTTCCGAGGTGTGGGAGGTGACAGTCATACTGCTCCAAACCTACCGCCGCACGGTGACACCTTTGCGCCGATGTGGCAGTTGGTGGCACACTGATTCGCGTGCTCAGCAAGCGGCGATTTTTCTACGGGTACCGGCCAGCGGTGCCCGTGGTCTAGCTGCTTCAACACAGAGCCCCGCGGTCCGCTTCCGGATCCGGGGCTCGTTTGCTGTGTGAGACCTGGTTCCGGATGACACCATCAAACACACACAACGAGGAGTCACCGATGTCAGTCGAATCCGAAACCACGCACGACATCGACGCGCTGCGTCTGGAGATCGACGAGCTCGACGCCACGATCCTGCAGGCCGTCGCGCGCCGCACCGAGGTGTCCAAGCTCATCGGCAAGGCCCGGATGGCCTCCGGTGGCACCCGCCTGGTGCACAGTCGCGAGATGAAAGTGCTCGAGCGCTACAGCCGGCTGGGCCCGGAGGGCAAGGACCTCGCCATGCTGCTGCTGCGGATGGGCCGCGGCCGACTCGGCCACTGATTGCCAAGTTCCGCCGGAACTGCATTCCCGGTTGGCAAGTCGCGCGCTTGATGACCGGGAATGCAGTTCCGCGCAACGGTGGCGCTCAGCGACGGATCATTTGCGCAGGGCGTCGGTGAGCCACGGCGTCAACCACTCCACCGCTTCTGGCGTGGGATGCACGCCGTCGCTGCGCAACCGGATGCCGTCGACGCGGGTGGTGTAGTAGCCGCGCGGGGACAGCTTCTTGTTGAAGTCCAGCACCGACACCTTCGGGCGGTCGCCCACCACCTCGCGCAGCAGATCGTTCCACTCGTCGGCGCGGTCGGGGTCGTCCTCCGGGTAGAGGCTGCCGTCGGCCTGCTCGGCGCGCCGGTTGTAGGGCGCCGTCGTCACCAGCACCTCCGCCCCGGTCGAGCCGAGGATGTCGAGCGCGCGCTGCAGCTCGCCGCGCAGGTAGGCGTCGTAACCCGACTCGCCGACGTGGGTCCAGTCCCCCTCGTTGACCCGGTCGACGACCTCCCACCGGCCGACCATCAGCAGCACCACGTCGGGGCGGTCGTGGTTGATCCGCTGCGCCCACCGGGCCGGCCAGGTGTCGCACTCGGGCTTCTGATTGAGCGTCTCGCCGGTCATCCGGTACGGGCCGCCGCGGGCGATGCCGCAGCCGATGGTCGTGTAGTTGATGAAGCGCAGTCCCGGCGTCGACGGCAGGTAGCGCATCAACGTCCAGGCGACCGAGTCCCCGAACACCGCGACGGTGCGCGTTCCCGGCGGGTGCTGCGTGTCGTTCGTGCCGACGGCGACGGGGATCTCCGGCAGTACCGCCGCCGCCGACGCCACCTCGAGCGGAGGTCCCGGGTCCTCGGCGGGGTGGATGCCGACGGGGACGACGGAGACGGTCACCACCGCGGCCGTCGCCACTGTTGCCACCGCGAGCGGCAGCATCGGCACCGACGACGGCCGCCAGCGCCGGACCGGCTGCTCGATCAGCCACCACGACAGCCCGGCCACCAGCAGTGTCGCCGCGCACCGGGCCACGAACAGCGGCCACCCCGACCACCCGGTGCGTTCGCCGTTGAGCACCATGAACACCGGCCAGTGCCAGAGGTAGACGCCGTAGGAGACAGCGCCCAGCCACACCAGCGGCGGCAGGGCCAGCATGCGCGCCACGGGTCCGCGCTGGTCGAGCGCGACGGTCGCGACCACCAGCAGCGCGGCGGCGGCGACGGCGGTGAACAGCCCGGCCCGGTACTCGGCGGGGCTGCCGGTGGCGTGGTGGGCGAGCACCGCGACACCGGCCAGGCCCACCAGCGAGAGCACCCG
>NZ_JAUMSQ010000155.1:0-4391 GCF_030519285.1 Mycolicibacterium arseniciresistens | reverse complement strand
CCCGGCCCGGTACTCGGCGGGGCTGCCGGTGGCGTGGTGGGCGAGCACCGCGACACCGGCCAGGCCCACCAGCGAGAGCACCCGCGCCAGCACGCGTCCCCACCGCGAGCGGATCGGCGTGCCCATCGTGACGGTCGACCAGTCGCGCACCAGCAGGGCCGCGGCGGCCGCTCCGAGCAGCAGCGCCTGCACCCGGGTGTCGGTGCCGAAGTACACCCGGTTGGCCGTGTCGTCCGACGTCAGCAAGACCGCCGCGGCGGCCGATGCCGCGGCGCCTGCGGTCGCGAGCGCGAACACCGTCCAGCGCACCGTCCGCAGGATCGGCACCCGCCGCCGCACGCCCAGCACCCCGATGACGAGGAGCAGCAGCACCGGCCAGACGAGGTAGAACTGCTCCTCGACCCCGAGGGACCACATGTGCTGCAGCGGCGACGGCGGACTGCCCTGCGCGAAGTAGTCGGTGCGCTGGGCGACGAACGCCCAGTTGGCAGCCCAGAAGAATGTCGCGACGGCGTCGTCGCGCAGCGCGGTCACCGCGTCGGGTGGGAACAGGTCGCGCACCAGGAGTACGGCGGCCACCACCACCAGCAGCGCGGGCAGCAGCCGGCGGGCCCGGCGGATCCAGAAGTCGCGCAGCCCGATGCGGCCGGTGCGGCCGAGCTCGTCGAGCAGCAGCGAGGTGATCAGGAATCCGCTGAGGACGAAGAACACGTCGACGCCGAGGAAGCCGCCGGGCACCCCCGGCAGTCCCCCGTGCTGGGCCAGTACCAGCGCCACCGCGACCGCGCGCAGACCGTCGAGGGCGGGGATGTCACGACCCTTGGCCGGGCCGCGACGCGGGGGTTCGGCTGCGGGGGCGACCCATCGGCGTCGGCCGCCGACGCGGACCGGCGCCGCAGTCATGCCATGCCCTCCCATGTCGAGCCCCGAGCATGGAAGTCTATGGGCCGCCGCGGCTCCGATCGTGAAGGCGCGGCGGCGCGTTCGCGACCTACTTGATCACAGCGACCTACTTGGTCACAGCGCGATGTCCGCCCGCGCTAACGCGTTAGCGCAATGTACTTCGTGTCGAGGTACTCCTCGATGCCCTCGGTGCCGCCCTCGCGGCCGAAGCCGGATTCCTTGATGCCGCCGAACGGGGCCGCGGCGTCGGAGATCACTCCGCGGTTGACGCCGACCATCCCCGATTCGATGCCCTCGGCGACGCGCAGCGCCCGGTCCAGCGAGCGGGTGTAGATGTAGGCGGCCAACCCGTATTCGGTGTCGTTGGCGGCGGCGATGCCCTCCTCCTCGGTGTCGAAGCCCGTGATGGGAGCGACCGGACCGAACACCTCCTCCTTGAGGATCCGCGCGTCAGCGGGCACGTCGGCCAGCACTGTCGCCGGATAGAAGTTGCCGGGCCCGCCGGGGGCGACGCCACCGACGGCGACCGTCGCGCCGCGCGAGACCGCATCGGACACCAGCTCGGTGACCTTCGACAGCTGCTTGGAGTTGATCAGCGGGCCGAGTGTCGCCGACTCGTCGAGGCCCTTGCCGAGGATGAACTCGCTCATCCGCTTGACCAGCTTCTCGGTGAACTCCTGGCGCACCGAGTTGGCGACGTGGAAGCGGTTGGCGGCCGTGCACGCCTCGCCGCCGTTGCGCATCTTGGCCAGGATCGCGCCGTCGACCGCGGCGTCGATGTCGGCGTCGTCGAACACCACGAACGGTGCGTTGCCGCCGAGTTCCATCGACGTGCGCAGCAGCTTGTCGGCCGACTGCTTCACCAGCGACTTGCCGACGCCCGTCGACCCGGTGAACGTCAGCTTGCGCAGCCGGCCGTCGTCGATCAGCGCTTCGGTGACCGGGCCGGGGCTGCTCGTCGGCAGCACCGACAGCACGCCCTTGGGCAGCCCGGCCTCGTCCATCAGCTTGGCCAGGTAGAGCATCGTCAGCGGCGTCTCCTGCGCCGGCTTGACGATCATCGTGCAGCCCGCGGCGAACGCCGGACCCATCTTGCGGGTGCCCATCGCCAGCGGGAAGTTCCACGGAGTGATCGCGTAACACGGCCCGACGGCCTGCTTGGTGACGATGATGCGACCGGTGCCTGCCGGGCTCGGGGTGTAGCGGCCGCCGATGCGCACCGCCTCCTCGGCGAACCACCGGAAGAACTCGCCGCCGTAGGTCACCTCGCCCTTGCTCTCGGCGAACACCTTGCCCATCTCGAGCGTCATCAGCGCGGCGATGTCGTCGGCCTGCTCGGTGATCGCCTCGAACACCGACCGCAGGATCTCGCCGCGCTTGCGCGGTGCGGTCGCGGCCCAGTCGGCCTGCACCGCGCACGCGGCGTCCAGTGCGGCGACGGCGTCCTCGGCTCCCGCGTCGGACACCGTGGCGATCACCTGATCGTCGCTGGGATCCAGCACGTTGAACGTCGACGACGTCGTGCGCTCCTCACCGCCGATCCACAGCCCGGTGGGTACTGACTTCAGCAGCGCGGTGGTGTCCATACATCCATCATTTACACCTTTGATCCCGCGCCCGCACTAGGGTCGGAAACATGAGTGCCGACACCACCATTCCCGACATCTCCGCGACTCCCGCGTGGCAGGCGCTGCAGCGCCACCACGACGAGATCGGTGGCCTGCACCTGCGCGAGCTGTTCGCCGACGACCCGGCCCGCGGCACCGAACTGACGCTGAAGGTCGGCGATCTCTACATCGACTACAGCAAGCACCGCGTCACCCGCGAGACACTCAGGCTCCTGCTCGACCTGGCCCGCGCCGCCCGCCTGGAACAGCGCCGCGACGCGATGTACTCGGGGCTGCACATCAACACCTCCGAGGACCGGGCCGTGCTGCACACCGCGCTGCGGCTGCCCCGCGGTGTCGAGCTGGAGGTCGACGGGCAGAACATCGTCCACGACGTCCACGACGTGCTCGACCGGATGGGCGATTTCACCGACCGGCTGCGCAGCGGGGAGTGGACGGGTGCCACCGGTGAGCGCATCACGACGGTGGTCAACATCGGCATCGGCGGGTCCGACCTCGGTCCGGTGATGGTGTACGACGCGCTGCGGCACTACGCCGACGCCGGGATCTCCGCGCGCTTCGTGTCCAACGTGGACCCCGCCGACCTCGTCGCCAAGCTCGACGGACTCGACCCCGCCACAACGCTTTTCATCGTCGCGTCGAAGACGTTCTCGACGCTGGAGACGCTGACCAACGCGACCGCCGCGCGGCGCTGGCTCACCGACACGCTCGGCGACGCGGCGGTGTCCAAGCACTTCGTCGCGGTGTCGACCAACAAGAAGCTGGTCGACGACTTCGGCATCAACACCGACAACATGTTCGGTTTCTGGGACTGGGTCGGTGGCCGGTACTCCGTCGACAGCGCGATCGGCCTGAGCGTGATGGCGGCGATCGGAAGGGAACGCTTCGCCGACTTCCTCGCCGGCTTCCACCTGATCGACGAGCACTTCAAGTACACGCCGCTGGAGTCCAACGCGCCGGTGCTGCTCGGCCTGATCGGGCTCTGGTACTCCGACTTCTTCGGCGCACAGTCGCGAGCGGTGCTGCCCTACGCCAACGACCTGTCCCGGTTCGCGGCGTACCTGCAGCAGCTGACCATGGAGTCGAACGGCAAGTCGGTGCGGGCGGACGGCACACCCGTCACCACCGACACCGGGGAGATCTTCTGGGGCGAGCCGGGAACCAACGGCCAGCACGCGTTCTATCAGCTGTTGCATCAGGGCACCCGTCTGGTGCCCGCCGATTTCATCGGATTCAGCCAGCCCACCGACGATCTGCCCACCGCTGACGGCGACGGCAGCATGCACGACTTGTTGATGAGCAACTTCTTCGCCCAGACGCAGGTGCTGGCGTTCGGCAAGACCGCCGACGAGATCGCCGCGGAAGGCACCCCGGCTGACGTGGTGCCGCACAAGGTGATGCCCGGCAATCGGCCGACGACGTCGATCCTCGCGACGAAGCTGACCCCGTCGGTGGTGGGGCAGCTCATCGCGCTCTACGAGCACCAGGTGTTCACCGAGGGCGTGGTGTGGGGCATCGACTCGTTCGACCAGTGGGGCGTGGAACTGGGCAAGACCCAGGCCAAGGCGCTGCTGCCGGTGATCACCGCCGACGCGTCCCCCGAGGCGCTGTCCGACGGTTCCACCGACGCCCTCGTGCGGCGCTACCGGCAGGAGCGCGGTCGCTCGGCCTGAACGCAGTTCGGCGCGGAAACCCACCCTGTGTGTGGGTTCCGCGCCGAATCGCTGGCTTGTGTCAGCCGGCCGGGATGGTGCCGCAGATGTTCGGGGCAACGCACCCGCTCACCCCGCCGGGGCCGGCCACGCCGGACGGCCCACCGGGAATCGCGACCTCGGCGCCGTCGGGGCCTGCCGCAGCGGC